>NZ_JBGTFM010000232.1:0-6624 GCF_041747255.1 Blastomonas sp.
GACCGACCGGCAGGCTGGCTGATGCCGCCACGACCCCGTCCACCCCGGCCCAGCGCTCACGCTCAACCGTCAGGCCACTGCCGCGCACGTCACCTGCAAACGACCAGCCGGTCTGCGCGCCCGTCAGCCGCAACACCGCGTCGCCGTGCACCTGCGCGCTGGCAAAGCCGGTGTCGGCAACCATCGCATTGGTCAGTCCCAGATCGATCTCGCCATCGATCTGCCCGGCGCGCGCTGTGAACGAGACCGCTCCGTCCAGGCCGCCAGCAGCAAAGCCCTGCCCCGCAATCGCACCGCCCCTGGGGCTCAGCGTCCCGCTCAGCCGGTCGAGCGCGGCATTCGCGCCCACACGCACCGCAACCGCCGAGCGCGCCAAGCTAAGCCCCGCATCCTTGCAGGCGAGCGAGGCAAAGCGCAGCGGGCCATCGATCTCGGGACGACCACGCGTGATGCTGACCGCGCCATACAGGCTCGGCTGCTCCACCGCACATCCGCCATAAGCCAGCCGCGCGCCCACCGCCGCCAGCCTGCCGCGAAATCCGTTCTGCAAGTTGCCGCTGCCCTCGGCCTTGATGCCGAGCGCGCCATAGTCGCTGTCAATCCGCAGCCGCGCATCCTTGAGCGTCAGGTCAAGCCGCGGCAGGGCGAACGGCTCGGTGCTGCCTGTGTAGATCAGCTTGTCCAGACTGCCAAAGCTCACCCGGCCATTGACCAGCCGCCCGTAGGCGCGCAGCCCCTCGACCGAGGCGCGGTTGATGCTCATGCCAAACAGCCCGCCGCTGATATCGATCACCAATCGCTCGATGGTCGCATCGGGCCGCGCCGGATTGCCGATCACCAGATTGCGGACAATCTGCTGACCCACGCCGATGGATTCGATGTCATAGGTCGCATCCAGCCCTTGGCGCTCAAGCTCTGCGCCGACCAGATTGCGGGCAATCGTCTCACGCTGGGTCCATGCGATCAGTCCGACCAGCGCTACCAGCGCCATGCCCCACAGGCCATAGCGCAGCGGCCACGCCAGCCGCTGCCACGCGCGCGCCTGCCGCTGCGGGCTGATCGCTTCAGGTTCGGTGGCGTGATCGGTCATTGCTGGCTGAATGCGCCGCTTTGCCGTGGGTTGCAACGGCGCGCAGACTTGCGGGCGCTGCAAAAGCGATTGCCGGGACAAGCCGCACCCATTAGCCTCGCCATATGCCGCGTTCCTCGCCCGTGCTGCCGCTTATGCTGGATTCCGAAGCGCCCGAAGCGCGCGCCGGCGGGCATCACGGCGCGGGCCACCGTGCCCGGCTTAGGGAGCGGTTGCTGAACGGCGATGGAACCGGGCTGCACGACCATGAAATCGTCGAATATCTGCTTGCGCTGGCGATCCCGCGCCGCGACACCAAGCTGCTTGCCAAGCAGCTGATCGATCATTTCGGCGGCATCGCGGGCGTGCTTACCGCAGATGGCGATTCGTTGCGCAACGTATCCGGCATGGGCGAAACCAGCGCGGCGGCGCTCAAGATCGTGCAGGTCGCGGCCAAGCGGCTGGTCAGCGATCCGGTGCGCAAGCAACCGGTGCTGTCGAGCTGGCAGGCTTTGCTCGACTATCTGCGCATCGACATGGCGCACCTGACGCGCGAACGGGTGCGGGTGCTGCACCTCAACGCCAAGAACATGCTGATCGCCGATGACAACATGTCCGAAGGCTCGGTCGATCAGGCGGCGATTTACACCCGGCAAGTGATCAAGCGCGCGCTCGATATTGGCGCTGTGAACCTGATCCTCGTCCACAACCACCCCAGCGGCAACCCCCAGCCCAGCAGGCAAGATATTCAGATCACCCGCGAGATCATTGAGGCGGGCAAACGGCTGGGCATCGGCGTGCACGACCACGTGATCATCGGGCTCGACGGCCACAGCAGCATGAAGACGATGGGGCTGATGTAGTAAAATCCTCCCCGAGCTCGTCTCGGGGAGGGGGACCGCGACACGCAGCGGCGTGGTGGAGGGGCGATGCGCGAGCGCTGGCGTTATTGCCCTCCGTCAGCCTTTCAGGCTGCCACCTCCCCGAGACAAGCTCGGGGAGGATGTGGTTAGTGGCCCTCGACGAAACCGAACAAGCCCGCCATAGCCTCACCCCATGACCAGCCCCACCCAGTACGACGCGATCATTCTTGGCGCAGGCGCGGCGGGCATGATGTGCGCGGCCGTCGCAGGCCAGCGCGGGCGGCGGGTGCTGCTGATCGATCATGCCGATGCGCCGGGCAAGAAAATCCTGATCTCGGGCGGCGGGCGGTGCAATTTCACCAACATCGGCGCCGCGCCGGATCGGTTCCTGTCCTCAAACCCGCATTTTGCCAAGTCCGCGCTGGGCCGTTACAGCCCGGCTGATTTCATCGCGCTGGTCGACAGCTACGGCATCGCCTGGCACGAAAAGACTTTAGGCCAGCTTTTTTGCGATGGATCAGCCAAGCAGATCGTCGTGATGCTGCTTGAGGAGTGTGCCAAGGGCGGCGTGGCGCTGGCACTTGGGCATCCGGCGCGCGACATCACCCATGCCGACGGGCAATTTCGCCTGAACCATGGCGCGCAGCACGCGTCCGCATCATCACTCGTCGTCGCCACCGGCGGCCCCTCGATCCCCAAAATGGGCGCGACCGGCTTTGCCTATGATCTTGCACGGCAGTTCGGGCTGAAAGTCGTCGAACCGCGCCCCGCGCTGGTGCCTCTAACCTTGGGCGGCGAGGAGACGCTGTTCCGCTCGCTCTCGGGCGTTGCGACCGAGATCATCGCGCGCGCGGGCAAATCCGCGTTTCGCGAGGCGGCACTATTCACGCACAAAGGGCTGTCAGGCCCGGCGATCCTTCAGGCATCGAGCTATTGGCGGCATGGCGATCCGGTCGCGATCAACTTTTTGCCACACGCGGCACCGGGTTGGTTGCTCGCCGCCAAACGCTCCCAGCCCCGTGCCACAGTGCGCAGCACGCTTGCCGCGCTGCTGCCGGACCGGCTGGCGACCACACTTGCCGAGCGACTGTCGGCCCAAAAGTCAGGGGACGAGGCACGACTCGCGGACCAACCCGATAAAGCGCTTACCGCCGCCGAAGGACAGCTCGCCGACTGGCGCTTCCACCCCAATGGCACCGAAGGCTTTGCCAAGGCAGAAGTCACAGCAGGCGGCATCAGCACGGATGGCCTGTCATCACAGACCATGCAGGCCCGCAAGGTTCCCGGCCTTTACGCGATTGGTGAGGCAGTCGATGTCACCGGCTGGCTGGGCGGCTATAATTTTCAATGGGCCTGGGCCAGCGGCCATGCAGCGGGGCTGGCTTTATAACCCTCAACGCGTGCGGCAGCGGCCGGTGTTGGTGTTTTCCACGGTACCGTCGTCATCATAACGGATCTGCATGGTATAGCCATCGCCCGAGATTGACCGGATCGTCGCTTTGTACCACTCGCCATCGCTCCATCGGCAGGCGATCTTGCTGCCCGCCGTCCAGGTGAATGGACGCACAGTGTCGGCGGGGCGGGATTCTACATCGCCATCGTCGAAGCGCACCGTCACCACTGATCCGCTGCGCGATTCGATCACCCCGGGAAACAGCACATCGCTGCCCTGCCATGGCGACAGCACCCAGTCGCCGACATCCTGCGCCGACGCAGCGACGGACGACATGCCCAGAGCAACGACCAGAAACATCCGCTTTGCGGTTGAGCGCAAGGCCATAACACTATCCTTCCTCACAATGATTTGAAAAACTGATCAGATATATGCACGCACTTTGTGGCGGTGGCCGTCTGGCGCGATTTACCGGCAATTCCAGTTACATCCCCCGCAAGCAGCGAACCGTGACATCGTGTGTTTTAACGGTCAATTGAAACCTTCACGCTGACGAAATTTTTGCGCTGTATCAACGCCCACCATGACAATTGACGTGGATCAATGCTGCCGCGGCCCTGCCTCATTATGCATCGGACAAAGGATGCATCGATGACCACATTATCCAGTCGCGACCGCTACAGCACTGCCTCCATCACGCTGCACTGGTTGATGCTGTTGCTGCTCGTTGCCGTATTCGCCGCGATGGAACTGCGCGAGTTTTATCCCAAGGGCAGCGATACCCGGGAACTGTTCAAATCCTGGCACTATACGCTGGGCCTGACGGTGTTCGTGCTGGTGTGGCTGCGCATTCTGGCACGAGTGCTGACACTCACACCCCGGCCATTGCATGAGCCGGCCTGGCGCAGCGTGCCAGCCAGGGCGGCGCATCTGGCACTATACGCGTTCATGGTCGTCATGCCGTTGGCGGGCTGGGCGCTGCTAAGCGCGGAGGGAGACAGCATTCTGTTCTGGGGGCTCAGCCTGCCCGCCCTGATCCCCGCGAACGAGGTGTTGGGGGTACAGATCAAATATCTGCACCAGCTTGGGGGCGACATCCTGTTCTGGCTGATTGCCTTTCATGCCGCCGCGTCGCTGCTGCATCATTATGTGCTGAAAGACCGGTTGCTGAACCGAATGCTACCCGCGCGGCGATAAGCCTCAGGGAAGTTCCCCGGCGATTATCATTGTGCAACTGCACACAAACCGCTACGCGCACGGGCTTGCAGCGACGCCCTTTTGCGTGTCGCGCGCGGTTTCGCCTTTTTGATGCGGAGCCTTCGCATCCTCAAGACGAATTGATACGCCCATGCCTTTTGATAATGTTCCCGCCGTTCTGTCGGATGCGCTCGATGCGCACGGCTATGAAACACTGACCCCCGTCCAGCAGGCGGTGATTGCCGAGGATGCGTTCGGTCGCGACCTGATCGTGTCGGCGCAGACCGGATCGGGCAAAACCGTGGCGTTCGGCCTCGCGATGGCGACCGACCTGATCGCCGAGGACGGCCGCGTGCCGCATAGCATGAAGCCGCTGACGCTTATTGTCGCGCCGACGCGTGAGCTGGCGCTGCAGGTCAGCCGCGAGTTCATCTGGCTTTACGGTCCGGCAGGCGCGCGCATTGCCACCTGCGTGGGCGGCATGGATGCCTCAAAGGAACGCCGTGCGCTGTCGCAGGGCGCGCAGATCATCGTCGGCACGCCCGGACGTTTGCGCGATCACCTTGAGCGCGGCGCGCTTGACCTGTCCGCCCTCAAGGTCGCTGTGCTCGATGAGGCCGACGAAATGCTCGACATGGGCTTTCGCGAAGACCTTGAAGAAATTCTCGACGCGACCCCCGATGGCCGCCGCACGATGCTGTTTTCAGCGACCATGCCCAAGCCCATCGTCGCACTCGCCAAGCGCTACCAGCGCGATGCCCACCGCATCTCGACCGTGGGCGATGATCGCGGTCATGGCGATATCGACTATCTCGCGGTCACCGTGGCGCCTGCCGACATCGAAAATGCGGTCGTCAACCTGCTGCGCCTGCACGAAGCAGAAACCGCGATGCTGTTCTGCGCGACCCGCGACAACGTCCGCCATCTGCACGCCAGCCTGATCGAGCGCGGCTTCTCGGTCGTGGCGCTGTCAGGTGAGCACAGCCAGTCAGAGCGCAACCAGGCGCTGCAGGCGCTGCGCGACCGCCGTGCGCGCGTCTGCGTGGCCACCGATGTCGCCGCGCGCGGCATCGATCTGCCCAGCCTGTCGCTGGTCATCCATGTTGAGCTGCCGCGCGACATGGACACGCTCAAGCACCGATCGGGCCGCACCGGCCGCGCGGGCAAAAAGGGCACCGCGATGATGATCGTGCCCTATCCGCGTCGTCGCCGCCTTGAGGCGATGCTGCGCGGTGCCAACATCAATGCGAACTGGATCAATGCGCCGTCCGCTGAAGACATCCGCCGCGCCGACCACGACCGTTTGCTGCAAAAGCTGATGGCGCCGGTCGAGGCCGACGAAGCCGACCGCACACTGGCCGAAAAGCTGCTGGGCGAACGCAGCGCCGAAGACATCGCGATCATGCTGGTGCAGGCGCACCGCGCGCAGATGCCGCTGCCCGAAGAGCTGCTCGATGCCGATGCATCGCCGCCGCGCGATATGGGGCCGCGCCCCGGCTTTGAAGACACCGTCTGGTTCTCAATGAACATCGGCCGCGCGCAAAATGCAGATCCGCGCTGGATATTGCCGCTGCTGTGCCGCCGGGGCCACATCACCCGTAGCGAGATCGGCGCGATCCGCATGGGGCCGGAGGCGACCCATTTTGAGGTGCCACGCACAGTCGCTGACCGCTTCGCCGACGCGGTCAAACGCACCGAGGGCAGCGAAGACGGCGAGGAAGGCAGCATCATCATCACCCGCGCCGATGGCCCGCCACAGGGTCACAGCCGCTCTGGCCCGCCGCGCCGCGCCGAAGGCCGCAGCGGATCGGGGTCAGGATCGGGCTATAAGGGCAAGACCAACGCCGGCCCGCTGAAGCCGCGCTATGAGGCCAAGCCCTACGGCGACAAGAAGCCGTTTGGGGACAAGAAACCGTTCGGCGACAAAAAGGCCGCTTTTGGCGACAAGAAGCCATTCGGTGACCGCAAGCCGTTTGGTGACAAAAAGCCCTATGGCGACAAAAAGACCAGCGCCGACCGGGCTTCCTATGCCGACAAGCCCAGCGGCCATGGCCCAGCGGGAAAGGGGCCGCGCGGGCCGCGCCCCGATGGCAAGCCGCGCT
>NZ_JBGTFM010000233.1:0-6473 GCF_041747255.1 Blastomonas sp.
GAGCGTGCCAATCTGGTTGACCTTGACCAGCAAGCTGTTGGCCAGACCCTTGTCGATGCCCATCGACAGCCGCGCCGGGTTGGTGACGAACAGGTCATCGCCAACCAACTGCACCTTGTCGCCCAGAAGATCGGTCACCGCCTTCCAGCCTTCAAAGTCGTCCTCGCTCATCCCATCCTCGATAGAACGGATCGGGTATTCAGCGCACAGCTTGGCAAGATAGTCGGCCATCTCGTGCGGCGACAATGAGAGCCCCTCGCCGCTGATTTCATATTTGCCATTACGAAAAAACTCGGTCGCCGCACAATCGAGTGCCAGCACGACGTTTTCGCCAGGTTTGAAGCCCGCCTTTTCAACCGACGCCATGATGAAATCCAGCGCCGCCCGGGTTGAGGCGAGATTGGGGGCAAAGCCGCCCTCGTCGCCCACGGCCGTGGCGAGGCCCTTTTCGTGCAGGCCTTTCTTGAGCGTGTGGAAGATTTCGGCGCCCCAGCGCACTGCTTCGGCCAGGCTGTCAGCGCCGACCGGCATGACCATGAATTCCTGAAAATCGATGGGGTTGTCCGCGTGCTCGCCGCCATTGATGATGTTCATCATCGGCACCGGCAGCACATGCGCGGAAACGCCGCCAATGTAACTGTAGAGCGGCAGGCCGCGTGCGTCGGCGGCAGCCTTGGCCACGGCGAGGCTTACTCCAAGAATGGCATTTGCGCCCAGCCGCGCCTTGTTCTCGGTGCCGTCGAGACCGATCATCGCCATGTCGATATCGCGCTGGTCCTCGGCATCAAGATCGACGATGGCATCGAAAATCTCGCCGTTGACTGCATCGACCGCCTGGGTCACGCCCTTGCCAAGATAGAGCGAGGCGTCGCCGTCGCGCTTCTCGACCGCCTCATATGCACCGGTCGATGCGCCCGAGGGCACAGCTGCACGCCCGAAACTGCCATCTTCCAGCAGCACATCAACCTCAACCGTGGGATTGCCTCGACTGTCGAGGATCTGGCGGGCGTGAATGTCCATAATCGCTGTCATGTTGGGGCTCTTTCCAGCTGTTGGCGGGCAATGATCTGCGGCCCCTCTAGTGTCAGAAATCCGGCGTTGCAACCGCTGCCACGCTTCGCTGCAATCGCGAAATCGCTTGAAAATGCTGGCAGACTGGCCAGAATGTTGTTCGATGACCGGAACCTGCAGCGGACCTCGCGCGTCTGCCGTTAAGATTGTGGAGGAAATAAATGTCCAGCGAAGAAACCCAGGCGAACGGCACTGCAAAGTCTGATGCCAAGAAACCAGTGACCAATAAGACCGATGCCCAGACCACTGCCGCTCATGCTCCGGCGTCAGCAGACAGTGCAACCAGCATGCCTGAAGGCGGTACAATGGAGCAAGCGGCAACGGCCGCCACGGCAGTTGTTGCCGCCGCGCCGTCATCGCTCGACGCCGCGACCGATAAGGTGACGTCCCTGATCCCCGAGGGTCTGGGCGAAAAGGCCAAAGCGTTGATCCCCGAAGGACTCGGCGAGAAGGCGAAAGCCATGATCCCCGAGGGTCTAGGCGACAAGGCGCTCGACGTTGCCGGCGAAATCAAAGAAATGGCCAGCGATGCGGTCGAAAGCCTCGGAAAGCTGATCGGCGACAGTGCAGCGGCAATTGACGACAATGTTGGCCCCAAATACGGCGACTATGCCCGCACCGCTGCGCAGAGCGTGACCGAAGCCGCCGACAAGCTGCGCGCCAAGCCGGTCGACGAGATCGCCGAAAATACCCGTACCTTTGTGCGTGAAAAGCCCGCAGCGGCTGTCGGCATCGCAGCAGTCGCCGCTCTGGTGCTCAGCAAGGTGTTCGGTGCGATCTTCGGGCGGCGGCGCTGACTCAGGCTCCGCCCTCCTCACCGGTCTTGCGCGCAAACATTGATCAAGACGCCAGCGCAGCAGCGCCGATGGAATCAGTGTTGGCTCCAGTCTCTGATGACATCGTTCCGGCAGAAGCTACGCAGCCGTCAGGTGAAGCGCCAGCACATCCCGCTGACCGGCCCGGCCTGGTCGAACAGTTGCGCGGGCTATATGATGATAGCCGTGCGCTGATCGACGCAGAGCTCGCGTTTCAGCGCGCCCGCGTCAGCTATGCTGGCAAGCAGACGCGGACGATGGCACTGCTGCTGTTCATCGGCCTTACGTTTTTGGGGTGCACATTGATCGCGCTGACGGTGGGTACAATGATCGCGTTGATGCCTTTGTTGGGGCCATGGGGCGCGATGGGTGCAACCGTTCTTGGGACAATATTGCTTGCGGCATTGTGCATGTGGCTGGCCTATCGCAAGGTTGGTAATATCACTGCCGCCTTTGCGAGCGATGACGAGCAGACGAAGGACGCCCAGGCATGAGCGAACCGGACGAAGACAAAGCAAACCCGTCGGCCGAGCCACCGGCCAGCCTTTCAGAAAGCGCCGCCCGCAGGCGACTGGCGCGGGCGAAGTGGGATCAGTCTCTGGAACAGGCCCGGCATCGTTTCGCTCTGGAAAATCTTTTGGACGAGGCGATCGAACGCACGGTCGACGTGATTGGCGACGCTGCCGACAAGGGCGCATCGCTGGCATGGGCGCATCGCGGCAAGATTGCTATGGTAGCCGTGCTCGGCGGGGTTGTCGGATTCCGTAAGCAGATATCCCAGAAAGCGCGGCCACTGGCGACATCGGCCAGCGCACGATTTGCTTCGTGGCGTGCGCGCTGCAAGACTGATTAATCAGACGCTCACAGGGGTGGCAATCTTCGAATTTTGGTTTTAGTGGCTGGCCGGGTTGCGCATGCACAAGAGCGTGCGCGCTGGAAAAGAGCGTGCCACGCGCACGATCAACAATCTGGGGACGCGTCAAATATGAGCAAACTGCATCTCGTCATGGGTGGCCGCGTCAGCGATCCGCGCACGCTCGATTTCTGTGATCTGGACACGATGGATCTGGTCGGCATTTATCCCGACTACGCCAGTGCAGAGGATGTCTGGCGCAGCCATGCGCAGCAGACGGTTGACGATGCCGAAATGAAATATGTCATCGTGCATCTGCACCGCCTGCTCGACCCAGAGGAGCAACCGGCGGTTTAGCCGCGCCTAAAGGGACGCTTTAAGGCAGGTCGTGGCGCGGGGTGCGCGGGGAATCAAGCCACGCCAGCGGCGCGGTCAGCGCCAGCCCTGCCAGAAATCCGCCGATGTGCGCCCAGATCGCGATACCGAATGTGCTGGTTGAAAATGCGAGTTCGCTCAGCAGATTGAGGCCAACCCAGGCCGCGAGCAGCCATGCCATATGCACGACCATGCCCGGCACCGGGCCAATGGCCTGTGGCTTCCGGCGTGCGAACATCAGGAAATAAAACGCAAGCAGCGCTGATATCGCCCCGCTCGCGCCGACCACCGGTATGACCGACAAGGGGTCGACCCAATAATGCATCGCCGCCGCAGCGACCATGCCAGCCCCGTAGAGGATCATCAACCGGCCCGGACCGAAGCCAAGCTCAACCATCCGGCCAATGACCAGCAACACCAACATGTTCATCAGCAGGTGAAAAAACCCGGCGTGCAGAAAGGCCGATGTCACAGGGGTCAGCCACAACGGCACCGCCCATCCATAATCTGAAGGCAGCTGGCTGCCTGAGCCATGCAGGCTGTCATAGACCCGCGCCGCCCAAAAGCCGCCCTCGATCTGCATCGCCTGCTCAGCGCCGGTCAACAATCCGATCAGCCAGACGACAACGTTGATCAGCACCAGGCCATGCGTCACCGAAGTGCGCGGCAACTGATTCATGGCTCAGATGAACTCAATCTTGGACACAACGTAAAACTTGTCACCCGATGGCACGCTGACCTCGACCTCGTCATCAAGCAGCCGCCCAATCAGCGCGCGGCCCAGCGGGCTGGAGTAGCTGATCCGGCCCTTGCGCGCATCGGCTTCGGCTTCGCCGACGATCTGGTACTTCACTGGCTTGTCGTCTTCATCAATCAAGGTCACGGTCGCGCCAAAGACAATCTTGTCGCCCGACAGCGTGGTTGGGTCGATGATCTGCGCCCGGCTGAGCTTGCCCTCAAGGTCGGCGATCGTCGCCTCAACCTGGCCCTGGCGTTCCTTGGCGGCATGATATTCGGCGTTTTCCGAAAGGTCGCCGTGCGCGCGCGCCTCTTCAATCGCCTCAACGATCGTGGGTCGCTCTTCCTTGAGCAGCTTTAGTTCGCGTGTCAGCTTCTCATAGCCTTCTGCCAGCATCGGCAGCTTGTCGACGGTTGCCATTCGGCACATCCCTTCTGAATTTACCCAATTGCCGTCATGACCCCAAAACAGTCAGCCCGGCCCGGAACAGGGCCTCAAAGCAGCATCGACGTTTCGGGGAGGATCAAGCGTCAAGCCGTTTATAATAGGCCTGAAGCGGCTTCACTTCAAGACTGGTCTTGGCGAGCGATGCCATCGCCTTGACTGTCGCTACGCTTGCAGCGGCCGTCGTGAAGTATGGGATCTTGCCGGTCAGCGCCGATGCACGGATCGATTGCGAGTCCTTGAGGCTCTGCCAGCCTTCGGTGGTGTTGAAGATCAACGCAATATCGCCATCCTTGATCTTGTCGACGATATGCGGACGCCCTTGCGCAACCTTGTTCACTTCAGTGAGCGGTATGCCGTGTTCCGTGAGATAGCTCGCCGTGCCGCCGGTGGCGACGATATCCATGCCCAGCGCAATAAGGCCGCGCGCGGCATCAATCATCGCTGGCTTGTCGCTGTTCTTGACCGAGATGAACACCGTGCCTTTGGTGGGCAACGTCAGGCCCGCCCCGATCTGCGCCTTGGCAAAGGCGGTGGCGAAATCATTGGCGATGCCCATTACCTCGCCGGTCGATTTCATCTCAGGGCTCAGCACCGGATCGACCCCGGCGAACCGCGCCCACGGGAAAACCGCTTCCTTGACCGCAACATAGTTTATATCGCGGCGGATCGCGGGCAGATCGCTCAACATCTCACCCGCCATCACCCGCGCGGCATATTTGGCGACCGGCTGACCGATGGCCTTGGCGACAAACGGCACCGTGCGGCTGGCGCGCGGATTGACCTCAATCAAATAAATCTCGCCATCCTTGACCGCGAACTGGATGTTCATCAGCCCGCGCACCTTCAGCCCCATGGCGAGCAGCCCGGTCTGCCGCTCCATCTCTGCGATCAGGCTGTCATCAAGGCTATAGGGGGGCAGCGAGCAGGCGCTGTCGCCCGAATGCACGCCGGCCTCCTCGATATGCTGCATGACGCCTGCGACCGCGACGTCGCGGCCATCGCAGATCGCATCGACATCGACCTCAATCGCGTCGCGCAGATACTGGTCGATCAACACCGGGCTGTCGCCCGACACCTGCACCGCAGTGGCGATGTACGATTCAAGCTGCGCCTGGCCGTCGACGATCTCCATCGCGCGTCCGCCCAGCACATAGGATGGCCGGATGAGCACCGGATAGCCGATGCGGTTGGCGACCGCGATGGCCTCTTCGCGGCTGCGCGCGATGCCATTGAGCGGCTGCTTAAGGCCAAGCTGATCGACCAGCCGCGCGAAACGCTCGCGGTCTTCGGCAAGGTCAATCGCGTCGGGCGACGTGCCGAGAATGGGGATGCCTGCATCCTCCAGCGCCTGCGCCAGCTTCAGCGGCGTCTGCCCGCCGAACTGGACGATGACGCCGTAGAGTTCGCCATTGGCCTGTTCGGCATGTAGAATTTCAAGCACGTCCTCGGTGGTCAGCGGCTCGAAATACAGGCGGTCTGACGTGTCGTAATCGGTCGAAACGGTTTCCGGGTTGCAGTTGATCATGATCGTTTCAAAACCCGCTCCCCCCTGATCAGAACCCAGAGCGAAACACGCGTGGCAGCAGCAATAGTCGAACTCAATCCCCTGGCCGATGCGGTTTGGACCTCCTCCAAGGATTACGACCTTGCGCTTGTCAGTCGGTTGGCTCTCGCATTCTGGCTCACCAAAGCTGGGCGCCTCATAGGTCGAATACATATACGGCGTCCTGGCCTCAAACTCCGCCGCGCAGGTGTCGATGCGCTTGAACACTGGTCGCACACCCAGCTTGTGGCGCAGCGCACGCACCTCGTCCTCGGTCAGCGCGCCCGCCATCGCAACCACGGCATCACGCACCATGCCCGATCCACGCGCCAGCGCGCGGTCCATGCCGGGGCGCAGATGTGCCGATTGCAGCGCCAGCCAGGCGAGGCGCTTGTCGGAAAAGCCCATCGATTTCAGCCGCCGCATGCCGTCTGCATCGCGCGGGAGCCCATCGGCCATCACCTCGGCTTCGGCATCGACGATGCCCTCGATCTGCTCAAGGAACCACAGGTCATATTTGCTGATCGCATGGACCTCATCGATGGTCAGCCCTTCGCGCATTGCCTGCGCCGCGATCAGCAGCCGGTCGGGCGTCGCCTGCGACAGCGCAGCAATAATGTCATCGCGCGG
>NZ_JBGTFM010000234.1:0-3915 GCF_041747255.1 Blastomonas sp.
GCGCCGACCGTGGCATCGCGCTTTCTGCTGCGCTTTCAGGCGGTGTCCGCCGACAAGGCCGATCAGGATGCGTCGGTGCTGGCGATGGCGCGCGCGCTCGACCAGCGCCTGCCCGAGGTCCGCATCACGCAGCCCGCGCCCGACCCGAGCGCGGATCAGCGCAAGGTCAACCTTTCAGTCACGGAACTCGACCGACTGCGTGCCGATCCGTTCGCCTTTTACGCGCGGCGCATCCTTGGCCTCACCGCGCTTGATCCGGTCGATGCAGAGCCGAGCGCAGCCTGGCGCGGGACGGCAGTGCATTCCATCCTCGAGAAATGGCGCAAGGAGGATGGTCTTGATCCCGAATTGCTCGCCAGACGCGCCGAACGTTATCTTGACGAGGCCAATGTCCATCCGCTGATCACGGCGTTGTGGCGGCCAAGGCTGCTCGCCGCGCTGCAATGGGTTGCATGTTGCACCGGCGAGATGGCAGCGGCGGGGCGGCAGGTCGTCGCGGCCGAGATCAAGGGCAGCATGGTGGTCGATGGCATCACCATCACCGGCAAGGCCGACCGCATCGACCGCATGCCCGACGGGTCGCTGGTGATCGTGGACTACAAGACCGGCCAGCCGCCGAGCAGCGCGCAGGTTGAAGCCGGCTATGCGTTGCAGCTTGGCCTGCTCGGCATGATCGCGCAGCGCAGCGGCTATAAGGATCACACCGACACGCCTGGGCCATCGGGCATCGCCAGCGGCTTTGAATACTGGTCGCTCACCAAGCACGCCAAAAGCGAGACCGGCTTTGGCCATATCGCAACTCCGGTCAAATCGGGACGCAAGACCAGCGGTCTTGCAGCAGAAGCGATGATGCCTACCGCCGAGCGTTACTTGCGCGAGGCGCTGGCGGAATGGATATTGGGCCGTCAACCATTCACCGCGAAGCTGGTGCCCGATCAGGCGATCTTTACTGAATACGACCAGCTGATGCGGCTGGGTGAATGGTATGGCCGCCAGCGGGGCAGCGCATCATGAGCGGCAAATCGACACTCCATCCGCTGCATGGTGACCAGGCGCGGGCGGTGACCCCGTCCGACCAGGTCTGGCTCAGCGCATCGGCGGGGACCGGCAAGACACAAGTGCTTACCGCGCGGGTGTTCCGTCTGCTGCTGGAACCTGGGGTCAGCCCCGATGCGATCCTGTGTCTTACCTTTACCAAGGCGGGCGCCAGCGAGATGGCCAACCGCATCAATGCCCAGCTTGCAGCGTGGGTGCGGCTGGATGACATCGCGCTGGCGATGGACCTCAAGGCCATCGGCGCACCGACCGATCAGCAGACCCTGGCGCGCGCACGCCGTTTGTTCGCGCGGGTGCTAGATGCGCCGCAGGGCGGACTTCGCATCCAGACGATTCACAGCTTTTGCCAGTCGCTCCTCGCCAGCTTTCCGGAAGAGGCGGGGCTGGTGCCCGGCTTCCGGCCCATCGAGGACCGCGACCGCACCATGCTGGCGCGCGACACCTTGGGCGCGATGCTGGTTGAGGCCGGTGAGCGCGGCGATACGCGGCTCGCCAGCAACCTTGCTGAACTCAGCTTGCGAATGGGCGCCGAGGCCACCGAAAAATTCCTGATGCGCTGCGCCGCCGCACCCGAGGCGATGGACGCGCTGCAGGGCGATATCCGCCCCTATATCAACGCAGCGCTGGGTTTACCGCGCGATGAGGGTGGCGGCGGCCTTGCCGATCTGTGCAGTGATACCGAATTCGATATCGCCAACCTTGAAGCCTTGCAGGACAGCAACGCGCGCTGGAACACTGCGACCGGCAGCAAGGTGGTGCTCGCGATTGCGGAATGGCTCAACATGGATGCCGACGAGCGGCTGGAGCATCTCGACCTGATTTGGCTGACCGTCGCCAAGGCCGATGGCGATCCGCGCAAGTGGGAAACGTTTTCTACCAAGATCGACCCGGATTATGCGGCCAAGGCGTCCAGCCTTTACAACGATATCCTTGAGATCAGGGCGCTGGCGGCGCAGATCGCGTTTGCCGCGAGCTATACCCGCGCACTTGAGGTCGGGCGCGCTTTCGCCTGGCAGTTCGCCGAGGCTAAGCGCCAGGCCGGGCTGCTCGATTTCGACGATCTGATCCGCACCACCGCCAATCTGCTCGCGCAAAGCGGCATGGCAGAGTGGGTGCGCTACAAGCTCGACCAGAGGTTCGATCACATTCTGGTCGATGAATCGCAGGACACTAACACGCGCCAGTGGGCGATCATCTGGGCGCTGATTAAGGATTTCTTTGCAGGCGACGGCAGCAAGCCCGACGCGCTGCGCACGCTGTTTACGGTCGGCGATTTCAAGCAGGCGATTTTCGGCTATCAGGGCACCAGCCCGCAATATTATGCAGCGGCGCGGCAGCGCATCAGCGAATCGGCGGCAAAGGGTCGCAAGGCCTTCGCCAAGCTCAGCCTTGACCGTAGCTTCCGCTCGACCCAGCCGGTGCTCGATCTGATCGATGCGGTGCTCGATGAGCTTGGGCCGCCTGCGCTGGGGATCACCGATGACGGCCTGCCCCGACATGAGGGGCGCATTGGGGCGGGGCTGGTCGAATTGTGGCGGCCCGTTGCGCAAAGCGATCTCGACAGTGGCGAGGACGATGACGCGCCCGATGAATGGCTGACCAAGACCGACCGGGTGTTCGCGCAGCAGCTCGCAAATACGCTGAAAGGCTGGTTCGATCCGGCATCACCGGGCCGGCTGTGGCTGCAGCGCACGGGCGGCAAGGGCGCGGGCTGGGCTGGGCCGGGCGATGTTATGATCCTGTTGCGCAAGCGCGGTGACATGGCGGCGCTGATTGTGGGGCGGCTGCATGCAGAAGGCGTGCCGGTGGCGGGGATCGACCGGCTGCGGCTCGGCCAGCCGCTGGCGGTGCAGGATCTGATCGCGGCGATTCGCTTTGCTTTGCAGCCGCTCGATGAACTGACCTGCGCCAGTCTGCTGGTCTCGCCGCTGCTCGGCTGGACGCATGAGGAACTGCTGTTGCATGGCCATCGCGAGCCCAAAGTGCGCTTGTGGCCGCATTTGCGCGCACAGGGCGACGCCGACCCGTCGTTCAGACAGCGACTGGAGCCGCTCTATGCACTGTTGGCGATGGCCGATTTCGAGACGCCCTATGGCTTCCTTGAGGAAATTCTGTCGGGACCGATTCAGGGCAGGGCGCGGCTGGTGGCGCGGCTGGGCGCGGAGGCGTTGGACCCGATTGCTGAGTTGCTGAACATTGCGCAGGCCTTCGCGCAATCACATGACGGTGGGTTGCAGGCGTTCCTGCACTGGTTTGATGCCGGGGATGAAGAGATCAAGCGCGAACTTGCCGGGCAGGACGGTGTGGTGCGGGTGATGACCGTCCATGGCGCAAAGGGTCTCCAGGCACCAATCGTCATTCTGGCCGATAGCTGCGTTGATCCGACGCGCAGCCCGGACAGCAGCTTTGATTGGAATGTTGTGCTTACGCCCGGCGCGGACACGCTGGCGCTGCCAGTGTATCCGCTGCGCAAGGCAGAGCGGGTTGGTGTGATCGCCGAAGAGCACGACGAAGCAAGGGCGCGCGACATGGAAGAGCATTGGCGGCTGCTGTATGTCGCCATGACCCGCGCCGAGGAGCAGCTTTACATCGGCGGGACTTTGGGGTCTCGCGCGAAAGCGCCGCCCGAGCTCAGCTGGTATGCGCTGATCGAGCGTGCTTTCATGGCGCAGGGCTGTGACTGGATTGATGAAGGTTCTGGCCCGTGCCGCCGGTTTGGGGCCGCCGCGCATCCTGCAGGTCTCGTTTCCGTTGCGACCGGAGAGGCGCGTGCGCAGCCTGAGCCGCTGCCAGATTGGCTGTTGCAGCCTGCCACGCCCGAACAGCGCCCGCCGACCCCGCTTGCCCCGTCAGCGCTGG
>NZ_JBGTFM010000235.1:0-3515 GCF_041747255.1 Blastomonas sp.
CGCCTCCGCAGGGGCCTTGGCACGCGATTTTGTATTGGAGGGTTTGGGTCTCATCTTCGTTCCTTCGTCACTACGACGAGACCCAAACCCTCCTCAATCTACAACCTCAAATCTGTGCCATGGGTGCTGACGGCGGACACTCCTCGACGTTCGCGAGTTTGCCTGGCTGTTAGGGAAGATCTCGCCATTTGAAATCCAACTCCTTGAGGGGCTCCAGGAGCTGGAGCACGCCGAGGTGCGTGTGCGTGATTGCGTCATTAATCAGTTCGAGCGCCGGCGCCGGGTCCACGCCCAGCACCTTATCATGCTGATCGACGCCAAGCAGCGGGGTGCGCTGCCGGTTGCATGCGATTCTCCAGAACTTGAGGCAGTCGTGGTGATCGACGAAGAGGGCGGATCCGATGCCCCCTTCGACGGGGAGGGGTAAGTTGGGTGGCACGCCGGCGCACCGAGGCAGCCGTTCGCGCAAGCAAGGCCAACGGCGCGCGCAGCAGGGGCCCAATCAGCGTTTCAGGGAAGGCCAAATCGGCGCGTAATGCGCGCAAGCATGGCCTCTTCGCACCCGTTGAGTTTGACGGGCGGTGGTTGAGCAAGGCCGATATCGAATTGCTCGAGCACCTTCGCGTTCTGGGAGGCGCAGATTTGAATGGGAACCTGCTCGTTCGGGAGGCGCACCAGGCGCTTGTTCGCCTGCGCCGGGTGACCGTCCTCATCGATTATGCCAGCAACGACATCGAACTGATTCTGGCAGACAAGCGGTCTGATCTGTTGGTCCTTGCCGAGCGGGTAAAGGAGCTTGTTCGGCTCTCGCGCTACGAACGCCGCTTTCGCGGAAGGCTTGACCGATTGAGTCGCGCAGCGATGGAGCACGAACGCGAGCGTGTCACCGAAAGCCTGGCCAGCTAGCCGCCAGCGGCATTTCGCTCGGCTTTTCCTAACAGGTATCAGTCTGTGAATCTGATTTTGACAGGCATGAGTTGAGATTATCGGGAACATCCAGATAGCTGTTGCATCCAGTTCAGACCTATGGCCAGCGACTACACCTGCAACCGTTGATAGGGAATACATGCGCACCGGCACCTTTGCCGATGCGGTAATCCTCGCGGCCAATCTTGGTGAAGACGCCGATACCACCGCGGCGATCACCGGACAGCTGGCCGGGGCGCTTTATGGGTTGAGCGGGATACCCGAAAGCTGGCTTGCTAAACTTGCCTGGCGCGAGCGTATCGAAGGCATGGCCGGTGTATTATTCGACCAAGGCGCACGCCAGGGTTGATCAGTATACACCACTCATCCTGTCCTGCCCTGGTCTGCGCCGATGCGAGGGTGCTTTGCGAAGCAACCTGACCAACGTAACCAGCGGGCTTTCTTAAAGCGCCCACAATTGAGGGCGTCGTGATGGCGATACACGCATCGGTGATGCCAGTCCTGGCATCTTAACGGTAAAGACGAACGCCGGGGGAGTTGACGGGATCGCCAATAAACTCAACTCCAGATGATTCAAGAGTGGTTCTAACTCGCTCGAGCGTGCCACGGCGATATTGTGGGATTCCCTCTATAGCTTCGAAACGCTGGATAGTTGCCAACCCAACGTCGGCGCGTTTGCCGAGTTCGTCGGCAGAAATTGCCAGTAAAGCTCTAGCAGCGCGTATTTGAGTCGCACTGATCATTGGACATAGGATCCTATATGATGCAATTTCTATCATATGAACGGTATCACAAATCACCAGCGAATCGATGCTCTCTTTGCGCGTTGTGAAGGAGCCTACTCCGACAACACACTGCGTGGTTATCAGAACGATCTGAAGCATTTCCAAGCCTGGTGCGACAGCCGCCAATTGGACTGGCTGCCCGCAGAACCTGCTGCAATTGCAGCCTTCGTGGACGAGCAAGCGCAGCATAAAGCGATTGCGACCATCAAGCACCGAGTGGATGCGATCAAATTTGCGCATCGCATGGCGGATCTGCCCCCGCCGACCGAAAACAGCACGGTCTACCTGTCACTGCGCCGCGCCCGTCGCGCAAGGCCCCGGCGGCCGCGACAATCCGCAGGGCTCACCTCTGTCTTGCTGGAAAAAATTGTGGCAGCGTGTCCCGACACTTTGAGCGGTCTTCGGGACGCAGCGCTCCTTAGTGTCGGCTATGATACGCTCTGCCGAAGCCATGAATTGGCGGCCATGCAGATCGAGCATCTGAATGAAGATCGCACAAGAATTCGGATCCCAATTTCTAAGTCCGATCCTTTCGGTGAGGGTCGGACTGCTTACCTGTCTGGCGCTACTACCAAGCGCTTAGGCGCCTGGTTAAGCGCTGCATCGCTAAGCAAAGGGCCGCTCTTTCGTGGTTTGCACACGCGCAAATTGTCGGACCGGCATTTGGCCACTTCATCAATTCGTCGCCTCATCAAGTTTGCCGCAACGAGGGCTCGAATGGATGCAGAGGTAGTTCGGTCTCTATCAGGCCATTCCATGCGAGTGGGTGCGGCCCAGGACATGATGATTGCAGGCTCGGATATGATCGGAATCATGCATGCAGGCGGGTGGAAAAGCCATGCGGTCCTGTCTCGGTACGTAGAAAACGCGTCGGCAGAACGGATGCATGTGCGTCGCTGGGCGGGTCTCAGGGAGGTCAGCGCAGGCTGAGTCCAGTGGAGGACGATGCCCCACACACTCCGCCCGAGAGTTCGTTAAGGGCTGTCCTTGCCATCCAGATCCTGTCGCAATGCCTGGTCTTCCCGTTCGGCCATTAAAACATCTTACCCAATCAGTGCGGTCAGAGCGCGATGAATGGAACGGCTGCAATTTGCTGCGACCGACAGGGCGAAGTGCAGGGGTGCGCTGCCCTTGGTCGCGAGAAATCCGCATCACCCATTTTCGCTGATGATTGCTTCGGAGTCACGAGGCCGCTCGAACATTTGTCTCGGTTGCCCGAGGCCGGAGCAAGGGCTAGAGGCTGCGACAAATTCACGTCGCAGCGTATCCTATGCACGGCGTCCATCTTTACCCTGACAACAGATCAAGGACCGCCCGTGACCGCTTTCACCGACTACGTCATCAAGGACATTGCGCTTGCCGATTACGGCCGGGCGGAAATCGCCATCGCCGAAACCGAGATGCCCGGCCTGATGGCCACGCGCGAGGAATATGGCGCGGACAAGCCGCTCAAGGGCGCGCGGATCACCGGCTCGCTGCACATGACGATCCAGACCGCGGTGCTGATCGAGACGCTGGTCGAACTGGGCGCCGAAGTGCGCTGGGCGACCTGCAACATCTATTCGACGCAGGACCACGCCGCCGCCGCGATCGCCGCGCAGGATATCCCGGTGTTCGCCATCAAAGGCGAGACCCTGGCCGATTACTGGGACTATGTCGGCAAGATTTTCGACTGGTCGACCGAGGATGACGACGACCTCACCACCAATCTCATCCTCGACGATGGCGGCGATGCGACGATGTTCGCGCTGTGGGGCGCGCGGATCGAGGCGGGCGAGACCATGCCCGAGCCGCAGAACGCCG
>NZ_JBGTFM010000236.1:0-2416 GCF_041747255.1 Blastomonas sp.
GTCCAGTCGGTGGGCGGCAAGGGCGGCGGCGCGAGCCGTTGGAGCGCGGCGGCGATGCGGATGAGGGGGTCGTCAGCTACGGCCATGGTTCAGCCAAAAGGTTAGCGGCATTACGGCTGCTTTTTGCTGCTGAATGCCTCACCCCGCCAGCGCCTCGGCATCCAGCGTGTAGAGCAGGTCCGCACCCGCCATTGCTGCGGCTTTCAGCCCGCCTGCCTCGGGCACCATGCGTTCAAGGTAGAAACGCGTCGTCACCAGCTTGGCATTCAGGAATGCGGCATTGCCCTCGCCCCCATCCAGCACCGCCTGCGCGGCGCGCTGCTGCTTGAGCATCAGCCAACCGCACGTCATCACCGCCATCATCGTGCAATAGGGATAGCTGCCCGCCAGCCGGTCATCGACCGACGCGCCGATCATCCATTCGGTGACCTCGGCGCAATCGCCTGCCAGCGCCGACAATGCCGGATGATTGCCGCAGTCGCGCTGCACATCTGCAATCAGTCCGCGTACGACATCGCCGCCCGCCAGCCCCAGCTTGCGCCCGACCAGATCGGCCGCCTGGATGCCGTTTGTGCCCTCATAGATCTGGGCGATGCGGATATCGCGGTAATATTGCGCCGCACCGGTCTCCTCGACATAACCCATGCCGCCGTGCACCTGCACCCCCAGCGAGGCAATCTCGCTGCCCAGATCGGTGCCGTAGGTCTTGGCGAGCGGGGTCAGCAGATCGACCATCTCGCGCGCGCCATCCAGCCCGAGGTTCGCGCGGTCAACGTAGCCCGACGCGAAATAGAGCAAGGCCCGGATCGCCTCGGTGCCAGCCTTCATGCGCAGCAGCATGCGCCGCACATCGGGGTGCTCGATGATCGCAACCGGATCGCGGCCGCCCCCGGCGCGCGCCGACTGGACGCGTTCGCGCGCAAACCACATCGCCTTTTGCGTCGCGCCCTCGGCGATCTGAACCCCCTGCAGGCCAACGTTCAACCGCGCGTTGTTCATCATCGTGAACATCGCGCGAATGCCGCCGAATTCCGCGCCGATCAGCTCGCCAATGCTCTCCCCATCCTCGCCAAACTGCAGCACGCAGGTGGGTGAGGCGTTGATCCCCATCTTGTGTTCGATCGAGACCGTCTTGACGCCATTGGCCTCGCCGGGCTTGCCTTGCTGGTCGAGCCGGTACTTGGGGACGAGGAACAGCGAAATCCCCTTGGTCCCCGGCGGCGCATCGGGGGTGCGCGCCAGCACCAGATGGATGATGTTGTCGGCCATGTCATGATCGCCAAACGATATGTAGATTTTCTGGCCCTTGATCGCCCAGGTGCCGTCGCCGCGCGGGGTCGCGGTTGCACGCAGGGCCCCCACATCGCTGCCCGCCTGCGGCTCGGTCAGGTTCATCGTGCCGGTCCATTCGCCGGTGGCGAGCTTGGGCAGATACAACGCCTTCTGGGTGTCGCTGCCGTGGTGATGCAATGCCTCGATCGCGCCAACGGTGAGGATCGGGCACAGCGCGAACGCCATGTTGGCCGCGCCCAGCGAATCGAGCGCCACGGTGGCAAGGCTGAACGGCAGCCCCTGCCCGCCATGATCGACCGGCGCGCTGAGCGCGCTCCACCCGGCCTCGACATAATGCTGATAGGCTAGCGCATAGCCTTCGGGCATTTTCACCGCGCCATCGACAAGCTTCGCGCCCACCGTATCGCCGATGCGATAGAGCGGCGCGAACTCGCCAGCGGCAAAATCGCCCACGCCTTCGACAATCGCCTGGACCAGATCGGGGGTCGCCTCGGCAAAGCGCCCGAATGTCGCCAGTTCATCGATGCCGTTGATCGTCTTGAGGACGAACAGCTGTTCGCGTGTCGGTGCGCTGAAGGTCATATGTTTTCCCTGCTGTTCGCTGCGTGCTTGCGTTGTATAAGCAGCGCGATGCCAGCTTCCAAGCTTTCTGACGCGCAGATCCAGCCTGCAGGAGACGCCGCGATCACCCGCGCCGTCACGCTGCTGCGCGCAGGCCAGCCGGTCGCACTGCCGACTGAAACGGTTTACGGACTGGCGGCGGACGCATCGCGCGCCGATGCCGTAGCGGCGATCTATCGCATCAAGGGACGCCCCGATTTCAACCCGCTGATTGTGCATGTGCCTGATGTAGAGGCCGCGCGCTCGCTCGCCGTGTTCGACAGCCATGCAGAAAAAATGGCCGCTGCGTTCTGGCCGGGGCCGCTGACATTGGTACTGCCGCTGGTCGAAGGCGCGAACGTCGCCCCGGCGGTGACCGCTGGCCTGCCGACCATTGCGCTGCGCTGCCCGGCGCACCCGGTGATGCGCGGTGTTCTACAAGCCAGCGGCATGGCGCTCGCCGCACCATCGGCCAATCGCAGCGGTGCGATCAGTCCGACGACCGCCGCGCATGTCGCCGCGA
>NZ_JBGTFM010000237.1:0-2793 GCF_041747255.1 Blastomonas sp.
GCGTCTTCATGCGCCTACTCCCATTTCCTTGAGCTTGCCGACCAGCGCGTCGACATCAGCCACCTTGATCCCGGCGCTGCGCACTGGCGGCTCGGTCACCTTCAATGTGGTCAGGCGCGGCGTGATATCCACCCCGTAATCGCCCGGCGTCTTCATATCGAGCGGCTTTTTCTTGGCCTTCATGATGTTGGGCAGCGAGGCATAGCGCGGCTCATTAAGGCGAAGATCGGTGGTAACGATGGCAGGCGTGCTGATCTTGAGCGTCTGTACGCCGCCATCGACCTCGCGCGCCACGGTGACGCTGTCGCCCTCGACCACGATCGTGTTGGCGAAGGTCGCCTGACCCCAGCCAAGCAATGCTGCGAGCATCTGGCCGGTCTGGTTGCTGTCGTCGTCGATCGCCTGTTTGCCGAGCAAGATGAGCCCAGGGGCTTCCTCAGCGGCAACCTTGGCGAGCAGCTTGGCCACCGCCAGCGGCTCGACGGTTTCGTCGGTCTCGATCAGGATCGCGCGGTCGGCGCCCATCGCAAGCGCGGTGCGCAACGTTTCCTGCGCCTTGGCCGGTCCGACCGAGACGGCGATGACTTCCTCTGCCTTGCCCGCTTCACGGATGCGCAGCGCCTCTTCGACGGCGATCTCGTCGAACGGGTTCATGCTCATCTTGACATTGGCGAGGTCGACCCCGCTGCCGTCAGCCTTGACGCGCGGCTTCACGTTGTAATCGATCACCCTTTTGACGGGTACGAGGATCTTCATGGTGCTTCCTTCCTGCGATTCATTCATTCGGGCAGCGAGCTTGGCTCACAAGACTTGTGGCGCGCATTCCGTCGGATGATTACCGGTCTTTGATTATCTTTTCGAGTTCTGCGGCGCGACGGTCGGCATCATCCAGCTTGTCGTTGGCTGACTTGACGGTGCGATCAATCTCAGCCGCCAGCGCATCGGTCTTGCGCAGGGTGGATTCGACCTTGCCAACCGGGCTGTCCGGAGCAGCGCCCGATCCGGAAGCCGCAGGCGCGGCGGTATCTACACCTGCCGCAGCACCCTGTGCCTGATTTTCGGGAGCGGACATCATGGCACGGCCTTCGTCGGCGACCCCGGCATCCGATGCAGCATCGTCAGCCTGAACCGCCGCATCAGCCGCAGCGTCCTCAGCTGGCGTCGGCGATGAACATGCGGCCAGCGACAGTGCAGTGGCGGCGACAATCCAAACTTTCATGCTGCGTCCTTCCCAATTGTTCTGTGGCGGAATTTAGTTTCCGTTCACGTAAACGTCAAGTGTCTCTCAAGCTTCGAAGCGGCATAGCACTTCTCCTCTCCCTTCACGGGAGAGGATATGGAGACTTGGCAGCGTTGCTGCCTAGTCGGAATTCGAGAGGGCCTGCGGCTGCATGATCACGCTGCCGCTGCTCTTCACCCTCTCCCAGCTACGACTAGGTTCGCTCACGCTCACCAAGTCTTTGCAACCCTCTCCCGTCGAGGGAGAGAGGTTTTTGCTTAGCCTAAGCCGCTTCCTTCACCTGCGCCACGATCTTCTCTGCCGCGTCGCCCAGATTGTCGGCGCTGACGATCGGCAGGCCGCTGTTGGCCAGGATCGCCTTGCCCTCAGCGACATTGGTGCCTTCAAGCCGCACCACCAGCGGCACCGACAGGTTCACTTCCTTGGCCGCTGCAACAATGCCCTCGGCGATGATGTCGCATTTCATAATGCCGCCGAAGATGTTGACCAGAATGCCCTTCACTGCGGGATCGGACAGGATGATCTTGAACGCCGCTGTCACCTTTTCCTTGCTCGCGCCGCCGCCGACATCAAGGAAGTTGGCCGGAAACATGCCATTGAGCTTGATGATGTCCATCGTCGCCATCGCAAGACCCGCGCCGTTGACCATGCAGCCGATGTCGCCATCGAGCTTGATATAGGCGAGGTCATATTTGCTGGCCTCGACCTCCATCGGGTCTTCCTCGGTCTCGTCACGCAACTTTTCGACATCGGGGTGACGGTAGAGCGCGTTCGAATCGAAGCTCATCTTGGTGTCGAGCACCAGCAGCTGGCCGTCTTTGGTTTCGACCAGCGGGTTGATCTCAAGCATCGCGCAATCAAGATCGATAAACGCGGTGTAAAGCTGCTGCGCGACCTTGGCCGCCTGCTTGTTGAGATCGCCGGTCAGCTTCAAGGCAAACGCCACCGCACGGCCATGGTGCGGCATGAAGCCGGTGGCAGGGTCGATGGTGATGGTGGTGATCCGCTCGGGCGTGTCATGCGCCACCGCCTCGATGTCCATGCCGCCTTCGGTCGACACGATCATCGCGACCCGGCCCGACTTGCGGTCGACCAGCAGCGAGAGATAATATTCCGAGGCGATATCAACGCCATCGGTGACATAGAGCCGGTTGACCTGCTTGCCCGCATCGCCGGTCTGGATGGTGACCAGTGTGTTGCCCAGCATGTCGGTCGCATCAGCGCGCACGTCATCGATGGACTTGGCGAGCCGCACGCCGCCCTTGGCCTCGCTGCCCAATTCCTTGAACTTGCCCTTGCCGCGTCCGCCTGCGTGGATTTGCGCCTTCACGACATACAGCGGCCCAGGAAGCTTTTCTGCGCCCGCCACCGCCTCTGCAACCGTCAGCGCGGCATGGCCTGCCGGAATGCCGATGCCGTATTTCGCGAGCAGTTCCTTGGCCTGATATTCGTGAATGTTCATGCAGGTTCCCATGCCTTTCTGATCGGGCCGGGCGTGCGAACCAACAAGCGGTCGTGGCCTGGCCGACAAGCGGTCGATAAAGCGTTCTCGA
>NZ_JBGTFM010000238.1:0-4047 GCF_041747255.1 Blastomonas sp.
GATCTGGCAACCGACGCTGGGGCTGCATCGTTCGTGACGCGGCTATCGAGTGTCCAAGGTCGCCAGATGCTGACGGACGCGCTGAGCTATGACCTGCCCGAGTTCACCCGCGTCACAGCGCCTTCGACCACCGCACAGGTCATCAACGGCATCTGCGTTATTGAAGCCGGGGAGTATGATCGCCATGGCGAGCGCGTTCGCCTATCCTTCTATCAGCAGCGGGGTCGGATCGCGGGCATCAACATCATCTGGGATGGGTGGCCTGGCGGATGGTTCCCGCGCTATCTGCCGATCAAGTTTGGTGATGACGTTGTGCCACTGGTGACCGAATACCAGCAAGAGACTCCGCTGATTGAAGCGCGCCTGTTCAACGTGAACGGTGGGTGGGTGACCGATGGCATCAAGCGCAGCAACAACATCCGAATCGAGCACAAAGAACTCGGCGTTATCGATCTGCCGACGGGCGATCTCTATCGAACCGGTAAAGCTCTGACCGACTGTGCTCAGAAGCATTTTCCAGCATGACCGTACACAGCTATTCGAAACCGCGATACCAAGTCGGGTGATTGCTATGTGATTGCTGGCTGGAAAAATGTGAAGGTAGCAACACGCATTTTTCGCAGCTAACTCATTGGAATTAATTGGTCGGGACGAGAGGATTCGAACCTCCGACCCCCACACCCCCAGTGTGATGCGCTACCAGGCTGCGCTACGTCCCGACCGGCCACAGCCCGGATGGGCATATGGAGGTGCGCCTATATGGGCACGCGGCCCGATTGGCAAGACAGTCTTGATGGCAAGCCTCCAAGGTCACCGATCCATGCGCGAGCCGCGCGCGACCATCGCCAATTGCCTTGGGCGGCCGATGATGATAGGCGCGCCCATCGCTGCGATCAGGTTTGCTTGACCACATCGCTCTCTGCCTTTTCAGACATTCGGATTTTATCGTGATGGACTCGACACTTTTGCTCGCACTGGCCGCCGCTGCGCCCGGCGCTGCTCCGGCCTGGACCCAGCTTTTGATGTTCGTGCCGCTGCTGCTGATCTTCTATTTTCTCATCATCCGGCCGCAACAACGCCAGATGAAAGCGCACAAGGCCAAGATCGATGCGGTCAAGCGCGGCGACCAGGTGATCACCGGCGGTGGACTGGTCGGCAAGGTGACCAAAGTCGATGATGCCTATGTCGAGATTGATTTGGGGGGTGCCAAGGTGAAGGCGGTCAAGACCTCGCTGAGCGACGTGCTGCAACCGGGCGGCAGCGCCCCGGCGAACGACTGACCGTTTTGCGGCATTGCAACAGCCTTGCCGCAGCGCCACACGCTGAATATATGGCCAGCCAGCCGTTGCCTTCGGGACAATCGTGCCCCCATCTGCGATTTTGGCGATCATTGCCGAGGAATGCCTGAGAATGCTTGATTTTCCACGTTGGAAGACGCTTTCCATCAGCCTGATTCTGGTCGTCGGCGTGCTGCTGGCCATTCCCAGCCTGTTGCCCGCCGGCGTTGCGCAATATTATCCCGGCTTCCTGCCGCAGTCCAAGATCAATCTGGGGCTCGATCTGTCGGGCGGCAGTCACATCCTGCTCGAAGCAGACCCCAAGGATGTTGCCGAACTGCGGCTTCAGAACATGGAAGAGACCGTGCGCGGCGTGCTGCGCGCCGCCAAGCCGCGCATCGCCATCGGCGATATCTCGCGCGAGGGGGGTAGCCTCTCGTTCCTGATCCGCGACGTCAGCCAGGTCGATGCCGCGCGCGAGGCGATCCTGCCGCTGACCAGCGGTGCGGGCCTGACCGGGCAGCGCGACTGGAACATCGACGTGCGCGATACCAGCCGCATCGTGCTGACCCCGACCGACGCCGGGCTTGACCAGGCGCTCGATCAGGCGATGGAAACCGCGACTGAAGTGGTGCGCAAGCGCATCGATGAACTGGGCACGCGCGAGCCGACCATCATCCGCCAGGGCGATGACCGGATCGTCGTGCAGGTGCCGGGGCTCGATGATCCCGAAGCGCTCAAGCAGCTGCTCGGCCAGACCGCCGAGCTTGAATTCAAGCTGGTCGATCTGAACGCCAGCCCCGAGGACATCGCCGCTGGCCGCGCGCCAGTGGGCAGCGAGATATTTCCTTATCCTGATAACCCGACCGGGCAAGCGTCGATCGCGGTGCGTCGTCTGGGCGGCATTCGCGGTGACAAGCTGACCAACGCCCAGCAGAGCTTTGACCAGCAGACAAACGAACCGGTGGTGTCGATCACCTTCGACCGCGAGGGTGGCGCGCGCTTTGCACGGCTGACGCAGGAGAACGTCAACAAGCCGTTCGCGATCATCCTGGATGGCGAGGTGCTGTCGGCTCCCAACATCAACGAACCGATCCTTGGCGGTTCTGCGCAGATTTCGGGCAGTTTCACCACTGACAGCGCCAATGCGCTCGCCATTTCGCTGCGATCCGGCGCGCTGCCGGTCGAACTCAAAGTGGTGGAAGAGCGCTCGGTCGGACCGGATCTGGGCCAAGAGTCGATTGAGCTGGGTCTGCTCGCGGGCGCAGTGGCTACCTTTGCGGTGCTTGCGTTCATGATTATCACCTACGGCCGCTTTGGCGTCTACGCCAACATCGCTTTGATCCTGAACCTGTTCCTGATCATTGGCGTCATGGCGCTGATGAACGCGACGCTGACTTTGCCGGGCATCGCCGGGTTCATCCTGACGGTCGGCGCGGCGGTGGACGCCAATGTGCTGATCAACGAGCGCATCCGCGAGGAACGCAACAATGGCAGGCGGATCATCCAGGCGATCGAGGTCGGCTATAAAGAGGCCTCGCGCGCAATTTTCGATGCCAACATCACCAACGTCATCGCGGCGGTGTTGCTGTTCCTGTTTGGATCAGGCCCGGTGCGTGGCTTTGCCGTCGTGCTGTTGATCGGCATCGCCACATCGGTGTGGACGGCCGTTTACGTGACCCGCATGTTCGTGGCGCTCTGGCTGCGGCGTGAGCGCCCGCGCGAAATCAACATATAACAGGGTTGATGCCATGAAACTCCTAAAGCTCGTTCCCGACAAGACCAATTTCGGCTTTATGCGCTGGCGCAAGCTGGCGATGGCGATCAGCATCATCACCATTGTTTTGTCCATCGTCCTGGTGGTCACACGCGGTCTCAACTTCGGCGTCGATTTCGTCGGCGGCCAGATGATTCAGGTGACGTTCGACGAGGTTGCAGAAGCGCCGGTAGGGCAGCTGCGCGCAGATATCGAAACACTTGATCTGGGAGAATCGACCATCCAGCGCTTTGGTGAACCCAATCAGGTTTCAGTGCGGATGCGCCTCTCAGGCGACAATGCGGACGAGGTTGATGCCGTCACCCAGCGCGTCACATCGATGATCACCACCAAATATGCCGCGCAGGGCGCGCGCATCGATGGCGTCGATTCGGTGTCGGGCAAGGTGTCAGAGGAATTGCTGAGCACCGGCGTTTATTCGCTCGTCTTCGCGATGCTCGCGATCGCGGTCTATATCTGGTTCCGCTTTGAATGGCAGTTCGGGGTCGCCGCGCTGTTTGCGCTGTTCCACGATGTGGTGCTCACCTTTGGTTTCTTTGCGCTGACTCAGCTCGAGTTCAACCTCAACATCATCGCAGCGCTGCTTACGATCATCGGCTATTCGCTCAACGATACCATCGTGGTGTTCGACCGGGTGCGTGAGAACCTGCGCAAATACCGCAAGATGGACATGATCGCGCTGCTCGACCTGTCAACCAACGAGACGCTCGCGCGCACCGTGATGACATCGCTGACCATGCTGATCGCGTTGCTCGCGCTGCTGCTGATCGGCCCCGGCGTGATCTTTGGCTTCACTGCGGCGATGACGATGGGCGTTGTCGTGGGCTGCTATTCATCAGTCTATATGGCCACCCCTATCCTCATCTGGCTGGGCGTCGGCCCGCACAGCTTCGTCCCCGAGAGCAGCCCGGCCGATCGCGCTGCCGCGAAGCTCAAGGAAGGCATCGATGGCGCGCAGCCTTAAGGCGCGACGATAATGGCCGAGTTCAATCA
>NZ_JBGTFM010000239.1:0-2681 GCF_041747255.1 Blastomonas sp.
CGCCGGCTGCTGCCGCTGGCGACGGGCATGAAGCCGATCGCGTCACCCCGCAGCATCGGGCGCTCCGGACTCGACCGGGGTCATCGCGGCCATCTGGCGCGCCAGCACGGCGATCAGGAACAAAGCCAGCTGGTCAGGGCGGATGCCATACCGGTCATGCGTGCCCTCGGCGTCTTCCCAGACATCGTGGCAGCACCAGCCATAGCGCCGCCAATCGAGCCCGTGGCTTTCCATGATCGCGAACGCCTGCTGCGCCTTTGGCCCAAAATGCAGCCGCGCTGCATCAACGCCCTTGGCCGCAACCGCCGATGTCCATTGAAAAAACCCGAGCGCCGCCGCGATATCGAGCCCAGCCCGATATTCGGCCTCGCGCATGCTCCCACGCCAATGCTTCTCGCGTTCATCGGACGTATTGATGGTGCCGCTGGCGGCGTGGACCAGCGCCCAGCGATGCGACGCGCGGCCCAGCCCGATCAGATCGTCTGACCCCGGCGAAAAAGCCCGTGAAGGATAACCATGGTGGCTGGCAACCGCGATCAATGTACGTTCCCCGGCCAGCCCGCCATAGCTGAACAGGCCCAACGCACCGGCAATTCCCGTCGTATCAGCAACGGCGCCGATGCCCGGCGCACTGTTCCAAAACAGGGGATGGGTATAGTTCAAGTCGCCAAGAAACATCTGCGCACCAGCAGGGCTCAGTTCTGTCGTGATCGGGTTCTGATCGTAGCAGGCGAAATCGCCGCCGCGCATTTCCATCCTTGCGAACGGCACCGCCACGCCAACGCCAAATTTGCCCTCCTGCGCGATCCAGTTGCCATTGCCATCGCGCGGCAGATAATCATGCGTGTGGGCAGCAGCGGCGTAGCTGCCTGCCGGTTGCTTGCCATCGAGCGCCGCCGCAAGACCCGAGATGTCGGCGATCATATGGTCGTGATCGGAACGATCATCGCGCGCGGCAAACCACTCAGCAGCGACCGTCAGGGTTACGGTTTTAAGCCCCGCCGAAAAATCGAACGGGCCAGTGCCCGACGACACGCTGAGCGGGCTGCGCTGCAGCAGGCCGTCGCTGCCGATCTCGCCGACCCCCACTTCCCACTCGCCCTCGTGCGTCACCCCGGCAATGGCATAGTGAAAACGCCCACCGGGCGGCACAATGCCTGCAAAGCTGCGGTGGCCAGGCGCTGCGCCACCCAGCGCAAAAGGGCCAGGTCCGCTGGTGGTGCTGGTTTCGCGCACAAGATCGGCAAAAAACAGTTCGGGCATCAGGGCAGTTTCCTGTTGCTAAAAGAAGCACTGCCCGCGCGGCAGGGGACCCGCGCGGGCAGCGTGCCGGACGCCGCATGGCATCCGGCAATCGGGGTGAGTAAGCGGGACGAACCGGTCAGCTCGCCGCGAACTTCATCAGCTTGATCGCTTCGGCATTCATCACCTGCCCGCCGATCCGGCGCGTGGCGTAAAAATGCACAAACGGCTTGTTGGTGAACGGATCACGCAGGATGCTGGTCGCGCTGCGTTCTGCGATCAGATAGCCTGCGCGAAAGTTGCCGAATGCAATCGACAGGCTGTTCGCGGCAATATCGGGCATGTCCTCTGCTTCAACCACCGGATAGCCCAGCAGAGTCGCGGGCTGGCCGGCAGCGAGCGAGGGCTGCCACAGAAATGCGCCATCATCGCTCTTGAGCTTGCGGATGCGCGCCAGCGTGCTGGAGTTCATCACGAACGATGCCCCCTGCCGATAGGCGGGGCGCAGCGCGTGCACCAGATCGACCAGCCGGTCCTGCGGATCAGCTGCAGCGAAATTGCCCTCCGCGCCTGCCGCCACATATTGCAGCGTGCCAAAGGCACGCACCCCATCGACCTGCGGGGTGGGCGTGCCGGTCAGGAAGCCGCGCGGCTGGTTGGTGCCGCTTCCGCCGACAAAGGCTGCACCTTCTGCGCGCGCAAACTCCTCCGCGATCTCGCTGGCCAGCCAGCTTTCGACATCGAACGCGGCATCGTCAAGCATCGCCTGGCTGGCTGCCGGATTGGCGTAAAGCTCTCCAGTCGGCGGCGCGATTTCAGCAAAGGCCGGCGTATCGGTTTCGGGCCGCGCCGCAATCTCGCTGACCCAGCCCGACGGCGTGCCGCCGGTGGTCACCAGCTTGCGATAGCCCGCCGTGCCGGTCTGCACCACGGTGGCGATGCTGCGGATCGGCGAGATGTCGGCGAGCGTCCGGCCGATCAGCGCATCGATCTCGCGCGGCACCGCATAGCCGCCTTCGGGGCCGGTGGTCGCGGCAAAGCTCTTGATCTCGCTTTCCAGTCCGCGACGCAGATAGCGATCGACAAAGCTCTTGGTTTCGGGCGCACGCGCGTCACCTTCGCCGCCTAGCGTCGGACGGCCCGACAGGCGGGCGAGCCGCTCAATGCGCTCCTGCAGTGTGGCGCTCTGGCCTTTCACATCGGCGATGTCGGCCTTCACGCCATCAAGGCCGGTTTCCAGCGCGGCAATGCGCTCGCCATGCTCTTCGGTCTGCAAAATCGCATCAAACGACGCGGCCAGCGGATCGGCATCCGCTTTGAACTGCGCGGGGTCGGGGGGCATTTCCATAAAATATTCCTTTCAGGTGATACGGGCACCACGCCCGGATTTCAGACACAAAAAACCCCGCCGGAGCGGGGCAGATGGGCAAATGGTTTCA
>NZ_JBGTFM010000240.1:0-2671 GCF_041747255.1 Blastomonas sp.
CCTGCGCGCGGCCGGAGCTTTGCTCTCTGCCGCACCGTTCCAGCACAGCTATCCGCACTCGTGGCGCTCCAAGGCGCGGGTGATCTATCGCTGCACGCCGCAATGGTTCATCCCGATGGATGCCAACCTTCCCCCTCTCCCCTTCAGGGGAGAGGGCCGGGGAGAGGGGAATGTCGCTGACGGTTGTTCGACTCCCCCTCTCCCAACCCTCTCCCCTGAAGGGGCGAGGGCTAAGACCCTCCGCCAAACCGCTCTGCAAGCGATCACCGACACCCGCTGGGTTCCCGCGAAGGGCGAGAACCGCATCCGATCGATGGTCGAGGGCCGCCCCGATTGGGTGATCAGCCGCCAGCGCGCGTGGGGCGTGCCGATTACCTTGTTCGTCAACCGCAAGACCGGCCAGTATCTGAAGGACCCGGCGGTCAACGCCCGTATTGTCGCAGCGATGCGGCAATCCGGCGTCGATGCGTGGACCGACGAGGCCGCCCCTGCCCTGCTCGGCCCCGATTACGACATCGCCGATTACGAGCGCGTTACCGACATCCTCGACGTGTGGTTCGACAGCGGCTGCACGCATGCGTTCGTGCTGGAAAGCGGCAAATGGCCCGACCTCACCCGCCCCGAAGGCCACGTCGGCCCACGGGCGGACCTGTACCTTGAAGGTTCGGACCAGCATCGCGGCTGGTTCCAGTCGTCGCTGATGGAAAGCTGCGGCACGCGCGGCCATGCGCCATACAAGGCGGTGCTGACGCACGGTTTCACCATGGACGCCAAGGGCATGAAAATGTCCAAGTCGCTGGGCAACACCATCGATCCGCTGACGCTGATCAAGGATTCGGGCGCGGACATCCTGCGGCTGTGGGCGCTGTCGGTCGATTTCACCGAAGACCACCGCATCGGCAAGGAAATCCTCGCCGGGGTGTCGGACCAGTACCGCAAGCTGCGCAACACCTTCCGCTACTTGCTCGGCGCGCTCGCCGGGTTCGATGAGGCGGAACGGGTGGCGGTCGAGGACATGCCCGAGCTGGAGCGCTATGTGCTGCATCTGCTCGCAGACATGGATGTCAAGCTGCGGCAGGCAGTCGCTGACTTCGACTACAACACTTACGTGCGCACGGTGGCGGATTTTGCCAACAACGACCTGTCGGCGTTCTTCTTCGATATCCGAAAGGATTGCCTGTATTGCGACATCGGCCCCGCGCATCCGCTCGGCACCGACAAGCGCCGCGCGTATCGCACGGTGCTGGATGTGATGTTCCATGCCTTGGTGCGCTACGCTGCCCCGGTGCTGGTGTTCACGGCGGAAGAGGTGTGGGGGACGCGCTATCCCGATGCGGGCAGCGTGCATCTGCTGGAGTGGCCGGAGTTGCCGGAGCTGGGCAAGGACAACACCGGCAACCGAGACCTTGATGGCTTGATTGATATTGAACGAAAATGGGATCGTCTGCGCAAGCTGCGCCGTGATGTTACCGAGGCAATTGAGCCCTTGCGACGCGACAAGACTGTGCGGTCCAGCCTTGAGGCCGAGGTTAAGGTCGGCAGCGATTCAACATCTGACGGTGATTTTTCAGCAGCCGAACTCGCCGAATTGTTCATAACGGCCGATGTGGCAGTGGCTCCTGTCGAAATGATTGAAGTCTGCCGCACCAACCACCACAAATGCGGTCGCTGCTGGCGGCATCTGCCCAGTGTAATCGACGACGGCACCTTGTGCGGGCGTTGCTCGGAGATGCTGGCGTGAGCACGCGCAGGTCCCCACCCCGTCTTGCTGAGCTCGTTTCAGCATCCATCCATCGTCTGGGTGCCGAAAGCATGAAGGCGCGTGATACCCGATGGACCCTGAAACAAGTTCAGGGTGACGGCAAACTGGCCATTGTGGGAATCATCGCATGACCCTCACCCGCTTCCGCACCGAAGGCATCGCGCTCGCGCTTGCCATCCTCATTGTCGATCAGGCGGTGAAGTTCATTGTCGCGGGGCCGCTGGCGTTGCAGAGTCGGTTGCAGATCGAGATCACCTCGTTCTTCAACCTCACCTGGGCAGAGAACCGGGGCGTCTCGATGGGCTTTCTCACCGCGAACACCGAGACGATGCGCTGGGCGCTGGTCGCGCTGACCGGGGTGATCGCGGCCATCGTCTTGCTGTGGATGTGGAAGGAGCGTGCGCGCGGCGATATTCTCGCGCTTGCGATGATCCTGGGCGGGGCGCTCGGCAACATCATTGATCGCGCGCGCTTTGGCTATGTCATCGATTATGCCGATCTGCATTTCGGCGAATGGCGGCCGTTTCTGATCTTCAACGTCGCCGATGCGGCGATCACATTTGGCGTGCTGTTATTGCTTGCCCGGGTTCTGATAATCGGCGACAAGCCAGCCAATTCGGAACCTGCTAAATCGGGGGTTCAGGCGGACGGGCCTAGCACGCCTGAAAAGACCGCTCCGGGCAAGCCTGGACATGTGGAGAATGATCATGCGTAAACTGGCCCTTGTTGCGGGTGTTTCCATCGCGGCGACCGTCGTGTCTGCCTGCGGCTCAAGCGGCGGCGTGTTCAACCGCGACCGGCCCGACGAATTCGCCGTCTCGCGTCAGGCGCCGCTAGTGATCCCGCCTGATTTCTCGCTGGTGCCGCCAAGCCCCGGCGCGGCGCGTCCGCAATCGACAAGCGCCAGCC
>NZ_JBGTFM010000241.1:0-2837 GCF_041747255.1 Blastomonas sp.
CCCCTTGAGCGGCGGCGTGGCGCGGATGCGGCGCAGGGCATCGGCCTCCAGCCGCACAGCCCTGACCTCGGCCATCGCGCGTGCGATCAGGATCGACTGGTTGAAGCCGCGCTGCCAAAGACGCCAGCGATGCAGCGGCACCGGCACCATGACATGGTTGTCGAGGTCAGCAGGCAAATGGCGCAGCAGATGCCGGGCAATCAGATTGGCGAGACCGATCCGGCCGCCATGCTTGAGCTTCAGCACGATCGCGCGAGACACATCGTCATAGAGCACCGCCGCCTTGATGCCATCGTGACGCGGTGGTCGTGCGAGACATTCTGCGCAAATCAGCACATCGCTGCGCGCGTGCGCAAACGGCTTGCCGCACGATGCACAAGCGGGATCGGTGATGAAGCGCAGAGCGCTCCAGCAATCTCCGCAAAACTGCAGTTCATCGTGCACCAGCACTCCGCAGCCGGGGCAGCGCGGGGGCAGCACCAGATCAATCAGCGGACGCAGGACAGCAGGCACGGACATGTACTCTTGTCGCGCGACGTTCACCCCGGCACAAGAGTGCGATGAGCGATCTCACGCCGCCCCGTTCCCTGTTTTCACCCGCGCGCCGCATGGCCGCGATGCTGCGCAGCGCACAGATGACTGCGCCCGGGAATCGTTTCCTGATCGATTTGATGGGCGACGAAATTACCGCACGTCTCGAATGGGTGACGCGCGACTTCGCCGATGTCCTGATACTGGGTCATACGCCGGATGGGTTGCGCGCCCACGTCATCCAGCGCGGCATGCGTGTGACCAGCGCCGGGCCGACTCGCTGCGACGTGACGTGCTCGGAAGACGCGTTGCACTTTGCCCCAGCCAGCTTCGATCTGGTGGTTGCCATCGGCACGCTCGACAGCGTCAACGACCTGCCCGGCACGCTGATCCAGATCAACCGTGCGCTGCGCCCCGACGGGCTGTTCATGGGCAGCTTTGTCGGGGCCGGGTCGGTGCCCCGGCTCAAGGCGGCGATGTTGGCCGGCGACGCGGCGCAGGGCGGCGGGGTTGCGGCGCATATCCATCCGCAGATCGATGTGCGCGCGGCGGGAGATCTGTTGCAACGTGCGCGATTTGCGATGCCGGTCGCCGACAGCGAGCGTATCGATGTGCGCTATGCAGACCTTATGGACCTTGTCCGCGATCTGCGCGGCCATGGCTGGAGCAACGTGTTGGCCGATGCGCCGCGCACGTTTGGTAAGGCGAGCCTGGATGCGGCACGGCAGTGCTTTTTGCAAGCTGCTGACCCGGACGGCAAGACAACCGAGCGCTTCGAGATCATTTACATGAGCGGCTGGGCGCCATCGCCCGACCAACCCAAGCCTGCCGAGCGTGGCAGCGCGACCGCATCACTGGCAACTGCGCTAGGCCAAGCCGCTATTCCGCCGCGATCATAGCCGCTTTGACCTTCTCCAGCGTGACCGGCGTCCCATTCAATACCGCATTGCCCGACAGCGGATCGAGCAACTGCGGGTCGGTCAAGTCGTTAAGCGACACACCGGGCCGCTTGCCCGCGACGGAAAGGCGTGTCCCCGGCTTGTTATGGCCAAAGCCGTGCGGCACCGAGATGACCCCGCACATCACATCGGCGCTGATTTCTATTGGCAATTCGACCGCACCAACCCGGCTGATGATCCGCACGAGATCGCCATTGGCCAGGCCATGCGCTGCGGCATCGTCAGGGTTCATGAGCGCCGTGCAGCGTTCCGGTCCCTTGATCAGCCTTGGACTGTTGTGCATCCAGCTGTTGTTGCTGCGCAAGTGCCGCCGCCCGATCAATCGCAACCGCTGCGCAGGCTCCACCGTTAACCCTGCCCGCCAGTCCTCAAGCGCGGAGAGACACAGCGGGGGCGCGCAGGCGATCAACTTGTCGCGCGTCTGCAACCGTTCGGGCAGACGCGGCACGTGCGGGCCAAAATCGATGCCATTGGTGCTCGCCTCAAGCGCTTCCAGGCTCACGTCATAGTCTGACCGTTTGAGCATCGCGTCGAGAATCACACGCGGCGGGGTGATGTTGGGCACCGCCTCGCCCTTTGCCGACAGTATCGCGCGGGCGAGTTCGGCGACGATCTCCCAGTCCGCCTTGCTGCCAGCTTCCATCGGCAGCGTCGGCAGCGAGTAATCGGCATAGTTGCGAATGGCGATGGGGCCAAGCAACAGCGGATAATGATCCTTCTCCAGTGGACCGCACGGCGGCAATATGTAGTGCGCATGCGCGCTGGTTTCAGTGACATACATGTCAACCGAGATCATCAGGTCGAGTAACGGCAATGCCTCTTCGAGCGCGCCGGGCGACGACAGCACCGGATTGCCCGAAACGACGACCAGCGCCTTGATCTGCCCCTCGCCCGGCGTCGCGATTTCCTGCGGCAGCAACGCGGTGGGAAATTCGCTGATCACCTCGGGGCGATCACCGATGCGCGAGCGGAACCGGTCATAGGTGCCCGGCCCGGCGCTCGTTACCAGATCGATCACGGGAGAGGAGAACATCACCCCGCCCTCGCGATCAAGATTGCCGGTGGCGATGTTGAGCAGTTGGATCAGCCACAGGTTGAGCGTGCCCGTGGCCTGCACCGAAACGCCCATGCGGCCGTAAACGATGGCAGGCTCGCCGTTGCCGAGCCGCGCCGCAAGCGCGCGAATGACGGACTCTTCAATCCCGCAATGCACCGCAAGCGAAGCAACATCGAAGCTGCGGATCGCCTGCCATGCGGTGGCCCAGCCATCATCAAGCATGGCTTCAAGCCGCCCCGGCGCGACCAGCCCGGCCTCGTCCAGCGCCTTGAGCAATGCCAGCAGCAGCG
>NZ_JBGTFM010000242.1:0-4628 GCF_041747255.1 Blastomonas sp.
TCTGCCATTTTTCTTATCAATCCCGTCGCATACGATGAGGTATTGCAGTCCTGATAACAGGAGTGTGATAAGTACATGTGATAACGTAACGAATCAATATTGCGACCTTGCGGGTGGCTCAAGGAAAGAAATCAATACCATTAAAACTAAAAATCTTGCTATCGGAACTGGGCTCGTATTATTCGCGGCTACGGCCACTCATGCGCAGGAAAGTGGCTTTACGTGGGAAGGCTCCGTCGAAATAGGCGTGGACAGCACTGTTTCTTCCGATGACCTCACAGCCGAGCTTACAAATGCGTATATTGAAGCGGAGCTGGCATTCGAAGCTGCGATCACAAGGCGGATCACCCTGTTCGGGGGGCTGACGCTCGAATCCGTGACCGATCCGCTTGCCTCGCGCGAGTTCGACGATATGGGGCTCTACGTAAGCGAGTTGGGACTTCGTTTTGATCTTGCACCCGCCACATTGTCGGTCGGAAAGATCAGTCCGACATTCGCCTTTGCCTGGGACGAAACGCCGGGCTTTTACGGCACTTCGCTGGCCGAGGATTACGAATTGAGTGAAGTCATCGGCGCCTCCGTAGATTACCCGGTCGGGGAGACGGGGGGGACGATTTCCTTCGCGGTCTTTTATGCGGATGACACTGCTTTGAGCAATTCATTGGGAACGAAACGCGGGCGCAACACAACCGCCGCAGGCGGTGCAGGCAACACTGGCAAGCTGGATAACGTGGCTTTGCAATGGACGCAGGAAATGGGCGAGACGACTTATTGGGTCGGTGCCAGGCATCTTTCGGCCGGGGCCGGGGATGTATCGGACGAGACCGGGGCCGTGGTTGGCCTGACGCATGATTTCTCGAATGGGTTCAACATGATCGCTGAAGTCGCCTATTTCGACGGCTTTGGCGGTGCGGGCGATAATGCCACCTACGCTACATTTGGTGGCAGCTATGGCGTCGGCGACTGGAGCTATTCAGCATCCCTGACCGGCATCAACAATTCAGCTGCGAGTTCTGATCATCTCGTCTCGCTGGGCATCGACTACGCTTTCTCCAGTGGTGTCGAAGTTGGCGGGGGCATCGGGTTTTTTGATGTCGGCGGCGTGAAATCGCAGGCCATTGGTGTGTCAGTCGTCGTGCCATTTGGAGGCTGACGCCATCAGCGGTCACAAGTGCGCAGGCAGCCGGTGGCAATGCCTGCGTAAAATCCGAAAGTGGCATGGTCGCAGCACCTGAGTAGACAGCCGCCAAACGGTGGCCAAGGACGACAAACTTTAAGGTTCTGGCCAAGGACAAATCGGAGCCGAGCGTAATTTGGTCGTCCTTGGTCATCCATATTGCGTTCTGGATCTGGTCAGGGGTATCCGGCCTGCAACTTCCAGATAATTATCCCCCATGAACGCCTGTTCCCAATCCGTCTCTGCGGCAGCGATCGTGGCACGGGCCGTGTCGTCAAGACTGCTTTCATCATCCTCTTCGGGATCATGGACATCAAATTGCGACAGCGTGGTAGAGATGTTGTGGTCCATGAAACCCTAAACGCACCAATGTGTCCTTCCTCTGTGAACAAGAAGCTCGTTCGGGCGCCCGCGAAGATTTGGGGATGTGCCTTGGCATGGCTGCCGAGACACATCCCCATAAAAGGATGACAAGAAGAAATCGCGGAAGTTGCCTACTGATTAGCGGGTTTCATCGCTGACGCCTGCGCTCGTTTCGCTGTCACAGGCACTGCACGAGGTTTGTTGCGAGATTGCGAATAAGCTGCGGATAGAGCGCAGGGCCGGGTTCCAGATCCGAGCCAAGAGGGTCGAGAATACCGGTTCCGGCTTCGGTTCCGTCAAGAACTGTTGCCACAAGACCTGCGTTGAACTGCGGCTCTGCCAGCACGCAATCGATACCTTCATCCGCGATCCGCGCACGAATTTCGGAGATCCGGGCCGGGCTTGGGTCGGAAGCGTCGCTGATCGAGATGGCTCCCGACGCGGGGAAATCGAAGGCAGATTCGAAATACTGATAGGCGTCGTGAAATACGATAAACTGCGCGCCCCGCACAGGTTCCAGCATTGCATTGACTTCGGCGGTCAGGGTGTCGATCTCGGCCCGGCCTGCGGCTGCATTTGCAAAATATGCACCGGCATTGTCCGGATCGGTTGCGGAAAGCTGACCTGCGATCACATTGAGCCAGGTTGCAGCATTCTGTGGCGACAGCCACGCGTGGGGGTCATGTTCGCCATGGTCGTGGCCCTCATGACCAGCCTCTTCTTCAGCGTGCTCCTCATGTTCTCCCTCGGCGTGCTCTTCGTGATCTGCATGCTCCTCACCCTCGGAATGTTCCTCGTGTTTTCCTTCGGCATGCTCTTCGTGCTCGCCCTCGCCCTGTTCCTCATGCGCTTCGAAAAGCGCACCTTCGCGAAACTCCAACTCGATTGTCCCGTCGGCTTCCAGCAACTCTGTCACAGAGGCACTGCTCGCCAGTGTCCCTATCGCATCTTCCAGCCATGGGGTCAGATCGGGGCTGACCCAGAAGACAAGATCCGCCTCCTGTAACGCGGTTGCCTCGGAGGGGCGGAGCGAATATTCATGTGGGCTGGCACCGGACTGGACGATCAGGTCGGGTGTTCCTACGCCATCCATCACGCGCGCGACCAGCGAATGGACCGGGGCGATGTCAACCGCGACGCGGGGCACGTCCGCAAAGGCGGCCCCTCCCATCAGGGCGGTGGTCAACGAAAGGGGCAGCAACATTCTGGACATCGGGTTCTCCATGTGATTTTATAACATAGCAGTGTTCATATTGGAAACGTGATAACATGACAAGTGGCTCGTCGAACGATCTGGAAGGCACCGCATCTCCGATGGGGTTCGCGCATCACGACCACGACACATGTGTGATTGACGGGCTTGCAGCTGCCGAAGCATGCTGTGCCAAGGAAAGTTTGCGGTTCACGCCCGTACGCCGCAAGGTGCTGGAAATTCTGTTGCAGGAACACCGGGCTCTCGGTGCCTACACAATATTGGACCGGCTGCGCGACGAAGGCTTTGGCTCACAGCCACCTGTTGCCTACCGCGCCCTTGATTTTCTTGTCGCTCATGGATTGGCCCATAAGATCGAACGGCTGAATGCCTTCATCGCCTGCGCCCACCCCGGCGAAAACCACGCGCCTGCGTTCATGATCTGCCGCTTGTGTGATTCCGTGGCCGAGGCGCACTCGGTTGTAGCCAAAGGTGCCTTGGGCACCGCCGCCCGCGCAATCGGATTTCGGATTGAGCGCACTGTGGTCGAAGCTGAAGGGGTCTGTCCGACTTGCGCTGAAAAGGTCCCCGACAAAGCCATTGGGAATGCATCCGTATGAGCCTTGTACAAGTAGAGAACCTGAGCGTTCGCTATGGCGCAAAGACGGTGTTGTCGCACGTCTCGCTTAAGGTTGAACCCGGTGAGATTGTGACGATCTTGGGGCCCAACGGCTCGGGCAAGACCAGCCTGCTGCGGTCTATCATCGGTGCTGTGAAGCCGTCGCAAGGTCGGGTTACGCGCGGCACCGACTTGCGGTTGGGCTACGTCCCGCAGCGATTGCACATTGATCCGACACTGCCGATGACCGTGGCGCGCTTTTTGGCGCTGACAGGAGGGGTTTCTACAGATCATCTTGGCGAAGCGCTAACCCAGGCCGGTGTGCCAGACCTCTCCGGGGCACAAATGTCGCAGCTTTCGGGAGGTCAGTTCCAACGGGTGCTGCTGGCGCGCGCTTTGATCGGAAGGCCGGACTTGCTGCTGCTCGACGAAGCGACGCAGGGGCTGGACCAGCCGGGGTCTGCCGCGTTCTACCGCCAGATCGAGACCGTACGGCGCGACACCGGCTGCGCCGTCCTGATGATCAGCCATGAGTTGCATGTGGTAATGAGCGCGTCGGACCGGGTGATCTGTCTTAATGGACATGTCTGCTGCGAAGGCACGCCCGAGGTCGTAGCTTCGGCCCCGGAATACCGCGCGCTCTTCGGGTCGGGCACGATGGGTGCGCTGGCGCTTTATCGCCACGATCACGACCATGCACATGATCACGGGCACGATCATCACCAAGACCACACGAAAGCCGCCGAATGATGCTGGACGATTTCATGGTACGCGCCACGCTGGCCGGAATCGGTGTCGCCCTTGCAGCGGCCCCTCTGGGCTGTTTCGTCGTCTGGCGGCGCATGGCCTACTTCGGTGATGCGACGGCGCATGCCGCGATCCTCGGCGTGGCGCTGTCGCTGGCCCTGTCGATCTCGGTCTTCGCCGGGGCCATGGTGATAGCACTTCTGATGGCCCTGACGGTGAACCTGCTCACGGGGCGCGGCTATGCGATGGACACGCTCCTGGGCGTGCTGGCCCATTCAGCGCTGGCCTTCGGGCTGGTCGCGGTGTCGTTCCTGTCAGGTATTCGGATCGATCTGATGGCCTATCTTTTCGGTGATATCCTTGCCGTGTCGCGCATGGACCTGGCGGTTATCTGGGGGGGTGCAGCCCTTGTGGTGGCGCTGATCGGCTGGCGCTGGTCGGCGCTGCTGACCGCCACGCTGAACGAGGATCTGGCGCACGCCAGCGGGATCGACCCCAAGCGCGAACAACTGGTCCTGACGCTGGCATTG
>NZ_JBGTFM010000243.1:0-2103 GCF_041747255.1 Blastomonas sp.
GCGATGGACATTGCCGAGGGCGCGGACAGCGTGATGGTCAAGCCCGGCATGCCGTATCTCGACATCGCGGCGCGGGTGAAGGCGACTTTCGGGCTGCCGGTCTATGCCTATATGGTCTCGGGCGAGTATGCGATGATCGAGGCGGCGGCTGCGGCAGGCGCAGGCGACCGCGACGCTCTGGTGCTCGAAAGCCTGGTGGCATTTCGCCGCGCCGGGTGCAGCGGCATCCTCACTTACCACGCCGCGCACGCCGCGCGGCTGCTGGCGAAAGGCTGATCTGGTGGGCGACGATATCTCGATCATCACCTTGCACGGCAAGACCCCGCGCATCCACGACAGCGCCTTTATCGCGCCGGGCTGCCGGATCATCGGCGATGTCGAGATCGGTGCGGACGCCAGCATCTGGTACAATTGCGTGGTGCGCGCGGATGTGAACCGCATTGTCATCGGCGCGCGCAGCAACGTGCAGGATGGCAGCATCATCCATTGCGACAGCCCGCGCCCCGGCCAGCCCGAAGGCTTCCCGACGTTGATCGGCGAGGATGTTCTGATCGGCCATCTGGCGATGGTGCATGGCTGCGTGCTGGAAGATCGCGCGTTTGTCGGGCTGGGCGCGATCGTTATGGATGGCTGCCGGATCGAAGGCGATGCCATGCTGGCGGCAGGCGCGATGCTGACCCCGGGCAAAACCATGCCATCGGGCCAGCTGTGGGGTGGCCGCCCGGCGCAGTTCATGCGCGACCTGCCCGAACGGGCGATTGCTGAAATGCGGCTTGGCGTGGCGCATTATGTAGAAAACGCCCGCGTCCACGGCGCTGCGGCTGCGTCAGTCTGACCGGGCAAGATGACGGCTTCGGTAGCGATCCTGCATATGCGTCGGCTTCATCATCGATCTGGGTGAACCGCGCTAGTGGTCCGATTCTGACATTTGCTACTGCTTTGGGCTGGGTCTCAAGCAAATGTGAGAATCATCAGGACCACTAGCAAATATATGTTTCTAGTGGATTTTATGATTTTGACATTCGAAGTTGGATTTAGCCGCAAGCGGGACTCGAATGTCAAAATCAATCCACTGGCGCGCCATCAGCGGCCCTGCATATAGTCACGCGGTGGCACGAACCGCTCGCCGTTTGCCTTCGCTCGCTGGGCCTCGTCGGCAATGGCGGTCTTGCGCTGCACGGCGGCGATCTGTTCCTGCTTGCGTTTGCCAAACCCGCCGGCTTCATCGCCCATCGCCTGTGCGACCTTGCGAATCTCCGCGCCTCGGGTGCCGATCACCAGTGCCAAAAAGACCGATGCCAGCGATATGGACAGGAATGTAACGAACAGACCATCTGGCGACATGCTTTTGCTCCCTTTTGTTATGTGTGAACCAAAAATGCGCGGCATTGGTTAAGCGCAGCTTGGCACCAAAGGTTAAGCAGGTGTTGACGACAGATTTATCCTCTCTTTACCCAATCCGGCAGCGACTGGCGCGACGTGGCCGCACAGGTGCAGGGACACAATTGCCTGCCAGGCGCTGATAACAAGAAATTAACGCGCCACGCCGACCATGAACCATGGCCCGCGTATTGTCTTTCCACCGTCGAACCCGGTCCCCGCGCCCGACCAGCCGTGCCGTCGGGCTTGCGCTTGCGCTCGCCGCGCTGATCGGCTGGAGCGCCCCGGACTGGCTGCCGGGCGCAACAGCAAGCACATTCAACATCCTCGATGTTCCTGCAGGCGACCTGATGGACGCGTCGGACGCTGCCGATCGCCAAGATGTGCAGTTCGGCTTGTGCTCACAGTGGGGCCGGGTGGCCTGTGTGGTCGATGGCGACACCTTCTGGCTGAAGGGCGAGAAAATCCGCATCGCCGATATCGATACCCCCGAAATCTCGTCGCCCCGCTGCCCGGGCGAGCTCGAACGCGGTCGGCGTGCGACCGAGCGGATGCTCGATCTGTTGAATGCCGCGCCGTTTGCGCTGGAACCGGTGGATCGCAGCCACGACCGTTATGGCCGGGCGCTGTTTCGCGTCACCCGCGCGGGTGAGAGCCTGGGCGATGTGCTGATCGATGAGGGGCTCGCGGTGCGCTTTGGCGGGGGCAAGCCCGACTGGTGCT
>NZ_JBGTFM010000244.1:0-2095 GCF_041747255.1 Blastomonas sp.
CTGCTCGGTCTACCAGAAGACGCCACCCCGCACGCGCTGCGCCACAGCTTTGCGACGCACCTGCTGGCGGGCGGCGCAGACGTCAGGTCACTACAGGAACTGCTCGGCCACGCCAGCCTGTCATCGACGCAAATCTATACCCAGGTCGATGCCGCGCATCTGCTGGATGTATATGAAAGCGCGCATCCGAGGGCCTAATGCGTGTCAACCAGCTTGGGACGCCAGAAGATCACCCGCACGGCATAAGCAACCACGATCAGCCCGATAATGCCGGTTGAAACCGGCCCGGTATACTGGTCGATTTGCTCCACCCGCCGTCCTAGCTGAAAGCCGATGCCGGCGATGACGATGTTCCAAACAGACGTTCCCAGCAACGTCCAGACGATGAAGCGTAGGCGGCTCATGCGGAACAGTCCGGCAGGCAGAGAAATCAATGTGCGCACCGTCGGCAGCATCCGCGCGACCAGCACCGTTATGCTGCCAAAGCGCTGGAAGAAGATAGAAAACCTCTCAATTTCGGCATGGTCCAGCGTCAGCCAGCGCCCCCAACGGGTGACAAATGTGTCAACCCGGCCCAGCCCAATCCAGCGTCCCAGCGCATACCATACATAATTGCCCGCCGTGGAGCCGATGGTGCCGCTGGCAATCACGCCCCAAAAGGCCATGCGCCCCTGCCCGGCCTCGATGCCCGCCAGCCCCATGATCACTTCTGACGGGATAGGCGGAAACACATTCTCCAGTGCCATCAACAGAGCAATGCCCAGATAGCCGCCGCGTGCAATCAGATCGACGATAAAGTCGCTCATGACGTCGGGTGCAAACGGGCCTCGATGGCATCCCAGATCATGCCTGCGACATCCGAATTGTTGAACGCACTGATCGCCACGATGCCGGTGGGCGACGTCACGTTGATCTCGGTCAGCCATTTGCCGCCGATCACATCGATGCCGACAAACACCAGCCCGCGTGCCTTCAGTTCTGGCCCCATGGCGTCGCAGATTTCCTGCTCGCGCGGCGTCAGCTCGGCTGCTTCGGCATAGCCCCCGACCGCAAGGTTGGATCGAAACTCACCCTTGCCCGGCTTGCGGTTGATGGCACCTGCAACTTTGCCATCGACCAGCACGATTCGCTTGTCGCCTTCGCTGACTTCCGGAAGGAACGGCTGGACCATGAATGGCTCGCGCCAGATCTGGCCGAACAGCTCGACCAGTGCGCTAAGATTTGATCCGTCTTCGCCGATCAGGAACACCGCCTTGCCACCATTGCCGTGCAGCGGCTTGACCACAATCGCGCCGTGCTCGGCCTGAAATCGCTGCACCTCCTCCAGCGAACGGGTGACCAATGTTGGCGGCATGAACTGTTCGAAATCCAGCACGTAAACCTTCTCGGGCGCATTGCGCACGGATGCGGGATCGTTGACCAAAAGGGTGCGGCCCTTCAACCGTTCAAGAATGTGGGTCGCGGTAATGTAGCCGACATCGAACGGCGGGTCCTGCCGCATCAGCACGACATCGACGTCCTCGGCCAGGTCGATCCGTTGCCGCTCGCCAAAGCGGAAATGATCGCCCGCAACATTCTGGACGGTGACCGGATGGCCGGTTGCCCAGACCCGGCCAGCCTCATAGCTCAACGTTTCGACGTCATAATGGAACAGCGTCGCACCGCGCGCCTGTGCGGACAACATGAGCGCAAAACTCGAATCACCCTTGATGTTGACGCTTTCCATCGGGTCCATCTGCACCGCGACCTTCATAGACTTGTCCTTCGTGTGATGGGCGGTGGTCCGCTCAGCTGTCCTGCCAGATGTGGGGCAGATGGCGTGGCCAACGCCCCGGCGCAAGCAGGATCGCGTCAATGCGCGCATCCTCGCCTGTCCGCACATAGCGGGGCATCGCGAGTTCAGCCGCCGCCGCGACCCGGCTCAGACGATGGTAATCGATTGAATCGTCAAGGTCCGCCGCCCGGTTGCGGCGCTTGACCTCAACAAACGCCACCACGCGGCCACGCCGCGCGACCAGATCGATCTCGCCATGCGCCGTGCGCACCCGGCTGGCCAGGATTCGCCAGCCGTGCAGGCGCAGCCACCAGGCCGCGA
>NZ_JBGTFM010000245.1:0-3543 GCF_041747255.1 Blastomonas sp.
GGGGCGGGTTTTGCGCTGCAGACCGGGCGGATATCCTGCCTGCTCGGCCCCTCGGGCTGCGGCAAGAGCACCATCCTGCGGCTAATCGCCGGGCTCGAGCCGGTCGACGAGGGGGCGATCCTGATCCGCGGCGAATCCGTCTCCGCTCCCGGTCACACGCTCGCGCCCGAGCAACGCGGTGTTGGGCTGGTGTTCCAGGACAACGCATTGTTCCCGCATCTCAACGTCGGTGACAATGTCGGTTTCGGGGTGCGCCACCTCAAGCCTGCCGCACGACAGGAACTGGTGCACAGCCTGCTCGCCCGTCTGCAGGTGGACCATCTGGTCAAGGCGTGGCCGCACACGCTGTCGGGCGGCGAGCAGCAGCGGGTCGCGATCGCACGCGCGCTGGCACGCGAACCGGTGCTGCTGCTGCTCGACGAACCTTTCTCCGGGCTCGATGGCCATTTGCGCAGCCAGATCCGGCGTTCGCTGATCGAGGATCTGCGCGATGTCGGCGCAACCGTGCTGGTGGTGACCCATGATCCCGAAGAAGCGATGATGATCGCCGACGACCTGATCCTCATGGCCAATGGCCAAATCCTGCAAACCGGCACTCCCGAAGAATGCCACAACAATCCCGTATCCCCGGTCGCCGCACATTTGCTCGGAGAGGCAATCCTGCTGCCAGTGGGAGTTTCGAACGGCATCGCCGAAACGCCCTTCGGTCGTGTCCAGGCACCCGGGTTGCCCGACGCTGCCGCCACCATGATGGTGCGCCCAAGTGACTTGCGGGTCGCCGACGAGGGCGCGCCTGCAAGCGTAATATCCTCGCGCCGATTTGGCAGCGAAACCGTGGCGACGGTGGCGTTTGACGCCACCGAGTTTACCATCCGCACGCATTCGGCGGGGGTATCGAAAGGCCGGAACATCCGGCTGACCGTCAATCTTGCAGCGGTTCGCATTCTCGCCATCGACACTGGCTGACAGTTTTTCGCGCATCGATTGCGCACTCTGGTCGCTACTTTGCGCACCCACGCGAGGCTACGCACTTGTCTTGCGCCCTCATGCGCTTACCCTGCCGCCATGGCACAGGACGATAAGCCCGAGAGCAAGAGCGATTCCGAGAAGAGCACGGAATGGGCCGAGTTTCGCACCGATCTGGCCGAGGATCGCACGATTCAGGCGACCGAACGCACCTTTGCAGGCTGGTTGCGCACCGCCTTTGCCGCAATTGGCGTCGGCATCGCCTTCCACGTGGTGTTCGGTGAGTTCCAGCCGCCCTGGTTGGCGCAAGCGATCGCATCGCTGTTCATCTTGTTGGGAATCACAGTTGCTTTCACCGCCGAGAAGCGCGCCTCCAATACCTTCGCCCGACTCTCCAGCCACGAGATCGATCGGCCGAATATTCCCAACATCCGCTGGATGAGCTGGTCGATCATCGCCGGGGCCGTGGCGTTGATCGCGGGCATTTGGATTCTCAACGACGGTTCGATCGGCCAGAACGGTTAGGGTGAACACTCTTGTGCTTTGTCCGGACAGCTGTCCGGTAAATCATTAGCCCGGAGACTGAATGAGAATGCTGCTCTTTTCACCATAACGGCTATCGGTAATCCTCGACGGCGTGCCTCGAGAAAATGAACCTACAAAGGATGATACGAGCGAGGCCGGCATCGCCTTGGCGTAGAGGTATCCCTGTCCGAAGGGACAGCCTAGCCGGGTCAGCAGGCTCTCCTGGGCCAAGGTTTCTATGCCCTCCGCCACCACACGGATGTTGAGGCTTCGTCCCAAGCAGATCACTGCTTCGACGATCGAGACGCTCTCATTGTCCTCGGGCAAACCTTTCACGAAGGAACGGTCGATCTTGATCGCACCGACCGGACATTGTCGCAAGTGCGATAAAGCCGCGTAACCGGTGCCAAAGTCGTCCAGTGCGACCTTGACCCCATGCTCGCTGAGCAATTTCAATGCGCGTTCGACGCATTCGGCACCGCGGCCTAGAAAAACCGTCTCGGTCACTTCGATCTGGATGCAGCTTGCCGGAATGTTTGCAAACGCCAGCTTGCTGAGCAATTGCTCGGCGAAATTATCTTGCCTGAAGTCAGACGAGACTGTGTTGATCGTGACGTATCCAAACTCGATTTTCTTGTCGAGCCAACGCCCTATGTCCCCCAAGACGCATCTGATCATGCGGTCGCTAATACGGGTGGCGAGATCGGCATCCTGGAACGCTGCTTCAATCGTGCCTGGCTGCTGCACGCGGCGGGCTTTGTAGCGCCAGCGCAGCAACGCCTCGAACCCGACCAGCCTGCCAGTCCGCAAATCGACGATCGGCTGATAGCACGGGAAAATAAGATCATCGTCCAGCGCCGCGCGCGCGAGCGTGAGCATCGTTTCGCGATGCTCTATCGCCAAGAGCATGGGAGAGCCAAAAAAGGTGACTTCGCCGCGATTGCTGTCCTTCGAAACATACATGGCGATATCGGCGCCTTTCATGAGCGCCGCCTTGGTTTCTCCGTGTTTCGGAAATGAACTCAGGCCTATACTGGCCTCGCAATCCAGTATGTGGCCATTGTGAAGCCAGGGCGCCTTCAAATTGTCGGCGATCCGCTGAGCACGGGCATGGGTATCTTTGCGGCACGTCAAATCACGAAAAATCACCACGAATTCGTCACCGCCGATTCTCGCGACAAAGTCATTCTTTCCGATCGAATCCGTCAAGCGCTCACCCAATTGGACCAGCAGGGCATCGCCCGTATCGTGGCCGAATTCATCATTGGTGTGCTTGAAGTTATCGATATCAAGAATGAGCAAACAGAAGGGTTTGCCGTCGGCAATCGCCCCCGCAATTGTTTCCTGAAACAGCAAGCGGGAAGCCAGGTTGGTCAGCGTGTCGTGGGTGGCAGTCCACCGCAAATCCGCCTCTGACTCCTTCTGATCCGTGATATTGCGCGCGATGACGGCAAGCTCCGTAACATCGCCGGCATCGTCTCGTATAGGCGTCACCACGGCATCCCACCAATGCACACTGCCATCGGCAGAATCCAACCGGAATATCAGGCTGTTGATGCTTCCGAATGCCGCGGTTTTTATCGCGAGCTCGGTCGCGATGCGTGTATCCAGCGGATACACTTTCCCCCAGACGTCTCCCACGGCCACGGCGCTATCGTTCATGCCCGTGTGATTTCGAAACGCTTCGTTCATGACGAGCACTGTGCCAGACGTGTCCAGCACGCCAATACAATCCTGACTGGCCTCGAGAACACCCTTGCTCAGGGTCTGGATGGTCTTGAGAGCGTGTCGCGTCTTGATGCGTTCGTCGATATCCGTGCAGGTTCCGATCCAGCCCAATACGTTCCCGCTGTCATCGCGCTGCGCCTCGCCAATGGCGCTGACCCACCGGTAGCCGCCGCCATAGTGACGCAGGCGGAAGCGCCCGTTGTAAGTCGCCAGGCGATGCATGCACTGGGCCCATTGGGCCGTGACCCGATCTCTGTCTTCGGGATGGACCAATGTGCTCCAATCTTCCGGCTTCACACGCGAAGTGCCGGTAAATTCAAACCA
>NZ_JBGTFM010000246.1:0-3587 GCF_041747255.1 Blastomonas sp.
TCCGCATCCATGAGCAGCGGTGCTGCATGAACGGCCGCAACTTTGACCAGTTTTGCCATGAGTTTTCCTTCTTTTGCATCCATAAATAGCATGAACTGCCGTTCAGACAACGAAAAACGGGTGATATGTATACAGAACGTGCTAGGTCGGGTTTCTGACCAAGCGGGCGTTGACGGTCTGTGATGGTTGGATGACGGGAGCCGGGCAGATGAATTTTGACGTTGAGCCATTCAGGGCACTGCGCCCATTTGGCTTTCCACCGGCTAACACAAGGATGCCTTTGACACATGACTGACCGAGCCATCGACATCGTGGTCAACCTGTTCACCCCAGAAGCTGTCAGCAATGGCCAGACTGGTTTTGATGCCACCTTCATGGAACAGGTGCGTATGCCCGCCGACATGCGTGGCGGCGTGACCATCGATGATTATCTCAGGCGCATGGATCGGGCAGGGGTCGAACACTCGTTGCTGATCGCGGTGCGCGCCGGGGCACGCACACGCACCTACGCGTTCGAAATTCCCTATGCGGACGTGGCCCTGTGGTGCGGAAAATATCCAGACCGTTTTTCCGGTCTCGCCGGCGTGGATCCGACCATGGGCATGCAGCAACTGCGAGATCTGGAGCACGCAGTGAACGAGCTTGGCTTCGTTGGCGCGCATTTCTATCCGCACTGGTTCCAGATGCCGCCTGATGCTGCACAATGTTATCCTGTTTACGCCAAGTGTTGCGAACTGGGCATCCCGATCATGATGCAGGTCGGGCAAAACCTGATCTACCAGAAGGATGTCCGGCTGCCATCGGTCGCGCGGCCCATCCTGCTGGACCAGGTGGCGATCGATTTCCCCGAACTCAAACTGATCGGCATCCACGTTGGCACACCATGGGCCGAAGAGATGATCGCGATGGCCTGGAAACATGCCAACGTCTTCATCGGGATCGACGCCTATGCCCCGAAACATCTGCCCGATGCATTGGTCCGGTACATGGACAGCTACGGCAGGGAGAAGGTCCTTTGGGGGACCGATTGGCCGGTGATTGATCCCGAGCGCGGCCTTGCGGAACTGGCCGATCATGGATTGCGACCAGAGGCTCACCGGCTGGTGGTGCGCGACAACGCGCTGCGTGTGTTCGACAAGCTCGAAGCACGGATGGCGAGGTAATTCATGACCGATGCCGTTCCGGCGCTGACCATTGCCCGCAGCATAGTTTGCGCCGCCGCGCGGGCGCCGCGCAAGCGTGCGATCTGTGCACCTAGCCGCGATCTGACCTATGGCGAACTGGCATCGCGCATCGCGCAGGTGGCGGCTTTGGCAGCCGAAGAAGCGATGCTCACGCGCGGTGATCTGGCGTTGCTGATCGCACCGAACTGCCCGGAATACATTGAACTGGTGGCGGGCCTTTCGGCCAGCGGAACGGCTGTGGTGACCGCCAACCCCATGCTGTCACCCCCAGAAATTCTGCGGATCGTCGAAGATTGCCAGCCCAGGGCGATTTGGATTGACCCTGACTTGGCCGAAACGAGGGACGCGTTGGCAGCAACGGGCTTGCCAGTCTTTGCAACGCGCGGAATGGACTATGAAGCGCGGATCGCCAGATATGATGGTGCAGCCCTTGCCGAACGCGCGCAGGGTGAGGATTGCTTTGGCATTTGCTATACATCGGGCACCACCGGGAAACCCAAGGGCGTGATGATCTCCCATCGCAGCCGGGTGCTCACGATACACGCAATGGCCGCTGAATATGGCTGCTTTGGCCCGGACGATCATTTCCTGGCCCTAACCCCGTTATGCCATGGTGCCGGCTTTGCCTTTGCGGTCGCCCCGCTGCTGTTTGGCGGAACCACCACGCTGGCGCACGACCTGAAGGCGCCGGCTATTCTGGCGCGTCTTGCAGAAGGGGATGTCACCGGGCTGTTCATCGTGCCCACGCATGCCAAGTGGTTCCTCGAACTTGGTGACACTGCGTCCGCTATGGTCGCTGGGCATCGCCTTAAGGCATTGATTTCCAACGCGGCCGCCATGCCACAAGCACACAAGCGCCATCTGGTGGATCTGTTTGGCGAAGGCCTGTACCACGAGACTTACGGCTCTACCGAAGGTGGGATTGTCACCAATATTCGGCCCCAGGACCAATTGCGTAAGCACAGCAGTGTTGGAACGCCGTTTGCGAATATGGAGATCCAGCTTCGTGACGATGAAGGCAATCTGGTGGAAGGGGCCGGGATCGGCGAACTGTTCTGCCGCAGCCCATATGTTTTCAACGGGTATCTGGGAAAGCCGGAAGAAACCAAGGCCGCTTTAAGCGACGGTTGGTTGACCGTCGGCGATGTTGCGCGGCGCGATGAGGAGGGCTTTTATCACATCGTCGACCGCAAATCTGATCTGATCATATCCGGCGGATTGAACGTCTATCCCAAGGAAATCGAGCAGGCTGCCGAAGCCGTTCCCGGATTGGTTGAGGGCGCAGCAGCCGGTGTGTCCGATGCGGAATGGGGCGAAGCGATCCACTATTACTACGTGGCGAGCGGACCCGATGACATCGCGCCTCTCCTCAACGACGCATTTGCGGCCAACCTTGCCCGCTACAAGAGGCCCAAGGTTCTGGTCCGCATCGATGAGCTGCCGCGCAGTCCGGCTGGAAAACTGCTGCGCAACCAACTTTCACCAATGGCAAAGTAATCAGGATTCGGGGTGAAAAAGGCCCGGATTGCTGGGAAATGGACGCGGAAAAAGCAGGCTGAAAACAGCTTGGGCTAGCTGGCAGGTTTGGCGCTTGAGGTGCCCTTGAGTTTCGCCAAGGCATTATGAGCCCGCCGGATATGCATGGTCATGATAGCCTTGGCCCATACCGGATCGCCATGATCGAGGGCGATGATCAACTCGGTATGTTCATCATAGCTGCTCTGGAACAGCGATTCGTCGTAGCGGTGAGCGGTGGCACTGACGATCGGCTGCTCCACCAACCGAGCGAGAACACTGGCGGCCCGATTGGATGCGGACGCCCGAATAATAATGTCATGAAAGCGACGATTGGCGTCAAGGAATGCGGCAATATCCACCGGTTCGCGCACGGCTTGGTGGAGTTGTTCGTTCACTTCGCGCAGCTCGGATACTTCCGCTGGCGAAATCCGGGTCGCTGCGCGCTCCGCCGCGTAACCTTCCACCAGTGTGCGCAACGAAAAAAGGTCCTCAAGATCTTCCGATTGCCATGTCGATACCGTAAGGCGGCCGGTGTCCGAACGGGTTACCAGCCCTCCATTCTCAAGCTCTCTGAGCGCTTCGCGCACGGGCGTTCGGCTTACCTTCGCCAACGCCGAAAGCTCTGCTTCGGTGATCGCCTCGCCAGGTGCCAACGAACCCGTAAGGATCAGCTCCCGAATGGTTTCAAAAGCTCTGCGAGATGCCCTGGTCATATTTTCTGATACCTTACCGGTCGGTTCGATCAATATAATTGCGTGGACATCAAATCTAAATGGCACTGATGCTCCGCTAAGTTCATATATTCTATCCATCGGCTCAAGTCTTCGTGTCATACCGATTTTATAAATGTCTTCTCCAAAAGAACCTATATTTGAAACAATATAA
>NZ_JBGTFM010000247.1:0-6155 GCF_041747255.1 Blastomonas sp.
GGCGAGCCCGACTTTGATCCTCACCGGTGGTGGCCGCGCCGACCACTGGCGGCTGAGCGATGGGCGGTCGCGCGAAACCGTGCTCGCCACCGGCGCGGCGCTCACCACCACCGATTTTGCTGATCGCAGCGGCTGGGAAGGCACCGGACGGCTGGGTTTTGCCTGGGACGCGGCTTCATTGCTGACGTTGCGCGGCGCGGGTTATCTGGGCTGGCGGCTGCCCACGCTGAACGAGCTGTATCGGCCGTTCCGGGTCGGCCCCGATGCCACCGCCGCCAATGCCGCACTCGCGCCCGAACGGCTGCGTGGTGTTGAACTTGGGCTCGATTATGAGATTTATACAATCCGGCTGGGCGCAACTGTGTTCTGGAACCGGCTGGACAATGCCATTGCCAATGTGACGTTGGCGCGCGGGCCGGGTACTTTCCCGGGCGTCGGGTTCGTCTCTGCGGCGGGCGCATTTAGCCAGCGGCAGAATCTCGATGCGGTCGAGGCGAAGGGCGTCGAGGTTGAGTCCCGCGCGGATATCGGCGCGTTCCGGCTCGCTGCTGCCTACAGCTATGTCGACAGCGTGGTGCAGGCTGCTGCGGGGCAGGGCGCGATTGACGGGCTGCGCCCCGCGCAGGTGCCTAAGCATTTCGGTACAGGCTCAATCGGCTGGTTTCCGCAAGGTGGGGATAGCGGCGTCAACGCGACGCTGCGCTACACTGGCGCGCAGTTTGAGGATGACTTGGGCGCGCTGCGGTTGGATGACGCGCTGACGCTTGATGCGCGTGCCGCATATCGCATCAGCCGCAACCTGCTCGTTGAGCTGCGCGCGGAAAACCTGTTCGATACAACCGTGCAGGCGGCGATCAGCGGCCGCGGAATCATTGAGCGCGCCGCCCCGCGAACGATATGGCTTGGCGTGAAGGTCGACATTGAATAGCTTCGGGCAACCATGTCTCGCACCGCCACCCGCCTTGCTGACTTTCTGCCCTATCGGCTGTCGATCACCTCGAATGCGGTGAGCGACCTGATTGCGCGCGAATATCGCACACGCTTCGGCCTCAAGATCCCCGAATGGCGTGTGATGGCGGTGCTTGGTGATGTCGGCGCGGCGACTCAACGTGAGCTTGTCGCTGCAACGCGCATGGACAAGGTCGCGGTCAACCGCGCCACCGGCGCATTGGGCGACCGCGCGCTCATCGCCCGCGCTCCCAACGCCAGCGACGGGCGCTCGCATCATCTCGCGCTCACCGACGCGGGCCGTGCGCTCTACGCGGAGATCATGCCGCTCGCGCTGCAGATGGAAACGGCGATGCTGACAGCGCTGGACGAGGTCGAACGCACACAGCTGGGCGCTCTGCTGGTAAAGCTGCTGGATCAGGCGGACCGGCTGGCGGCGGAAGAGGTAAGGGGCTAGCGTTCGCTTGCAGCGCATGCCAGCCCACTTGCCAACCAGTTTCATTTGATACTATATTGCGGTTCCCCTACCCAATCGGAGTCAAGCGCCATGACTGAGCAGAGCCATCCCAATCCCGCTGGCCTTGACGGGTTTGAATTCGTCGAATTTACGCACCCCGAGCCCGAGCAGCTCGCCGACCTGTTTGTCGCAATGGGCTTCACCCATCTGGCGACGCATCGGTCAAAGAATGTGCGGCGCTATACGCAGGGTGACATCAACTTCATCCTGAACATGGAGCCCGAGGGTCAGGTTGCCGAATTTCGTGCCAAGCATGGCCCGTCCGCAAATGCGATGGCGTTCCGGGTCAAAGATGCGCAAAAGGCGCTGGCCTTTGTGCTCGCCAATGGCGCCGAGCAGGTCACCGGGCCGGTTGGGCCGATGGAGCTCAACATCCCGGCGATCAAGGGCATCGGCGGGGCGAATCTGTATCTGGTGGATCGCTATGGCGCGGCTGAGATCTACGACATTGATTTCGTGCCGGTCGATGGAGCGTCGCGCAACGGCAACAGTGTCGGCCTGCACACGCTTGACCATCTGACCCACAACCTCAAGCGCGGCGGCATGGACGTGTGGTCGGCATTCTATGAGAAGCTCTTCAACTTCCGTGAAATCCGCTATTTTGACATCGAAGGCCAGTCGACAGGACTGTTCAGCCGCGCGATGACCGCGCCCGATGACAAGATCCGCATCCCGCTCAACGAAAGCCAGGATGACCATAGCCAGATTGAGGAGTTTATCCGCGATTATGGTGGTGAGGGCATCCAGCACATTGCGCTCGCCACCGATGATATCTTCGCGACGGTTGATACGCTGCGCGCCCGCGGCATCCGCTTCCAGGACAGCCCCGACACTTATTTTGATGGCATCAATGCGCGCCTGCCAGGCCACGGCCATGACATTGCCGAAATGCGCAAGCGCAAGATCCTGATCGATGGCGCGCCCGAGACCGGCGGCGGGCTGCTGCTGCAGATTTTTACCGAGAACATGGTCGGGCCGATCTTTTTTGAGATCATCCAGCGCAAGGGCAATGACGGCTTTGGCGAAGGCAATTTCAAAGCGCTGTTTGAAAGCATCGAGCTTGACCAGATCAAACGCGGCGTAATCCCTGCAAAGTCAGAGGCATGAGCGAGGCACCGCCGTTTGCGCTGAGCCGCATCCACCACGTCGCTTATCGCTGCCGTGATGCGAAAGAGACTGTGGACTGGTATGCCCGCGTGCTGGGCACCAGTTTCACTACTGCCTTTGCCGAAGACCATGTGCCGTCCACGGGCGAATACGACCCGTATATGCACATCTTCCTCGATTGCGGCGGCGGCAATGTGATCGCGTTTTTTGAGCTGCCCAACCAGCCCGACATGGGCAAGGACCCCAATACCCCAACCTGGGTGCAGCACATCGCCTTTGAGGTGCCGACGGTCGATGCGCTGCTTGCCGCCAAGGCGCATATCGAGGCGCAGGGCATTGATGTACTGGGGCCGACCTTCCACGGCGTCTTCCGCTCAATCTATTTCTTCGATCCGAACGGTCACCGGCTTGAACTGGCTTGCAACATCGGCACGAAAGCGCAGTATGATGAACTGCAGCGCGTCGCGCCGCTGATGCTCGAAGAATGGAGCCAGACCAAAAAGGCGCCGCGCCATGCCGATTGGCTGCACAAGGATCCAGAAGGGTAAATTTATGAAACTGGCGTCACTCAAGCACGGACGCGATGGCCAGCTGGTCGTGGTCTCAAACGATCTTGCCTGGTATGCCGACGCATCGCACATCGTGCCGACGCTGCAGGCGGCGCTCGACAACTGGGACCAGCTCAAGCCCTATCTTGAACTGCTGGCGCGCGAACTTGAGCATGATGCGATCCCCAAAGAGCGGTTTCACGAACATGATGCCGCAGCACCCCTGCCGCGCGCTTATCAGTGGGCGGATGGCAGCGCCTATGTGAATCACGTGGAGCTGGTGCGCAAGGCGCGCGGCGCTGAGCTGCCCGAGAGCTTCTGGACCGATCCGCTGATGTATCAGGGAGGCTCGGACGACCTGCAAGGCGCGCGCGACCCGATCTTGCTCAAGGACGTAGCCTGGGGCTGCGACATGGAGGCGGAGATCGTCGTGGTCACCGGTGACGTGCCGCAGGGCGTTAGCCCGGATGACGCGCACAGCTACATCCGGCTGGTCGGACTGGTCAATGATGTGTCGCTGCGCAACCTGATTCCGGATGAGCTCGCCAAGGGTTTTGGCTTTGTGCAGTCAAAGCCCGCCAGCGCATTTTCGCCTGTGTTCGCGACCCCCGACGCGCTGGGCGCATACTGGCAGGACGGCAAGCTGCACCGTGCGCTGATGGTCGATCTCAATGGCCAGCCGTTCGGCCGCGCGGTGGCTTCTGACGACTGCACCTTCGATTTCGGCGTATTGATCGCGCATCTCGCCAAGACCCGCCGGGTGCGCGCGGGGTCGATCATCGGATCGGGCACCGTTTCAAACCGCGATGCAGATGGCGGGCCGGGCAAGCCGATCTCTGAAGGTGGACGCGGCTACAGCTGCATCGCCGAACTGCGGATGATCGAAAAGATCACCACCGGTGACATGACGACCCCGTTCCTGAAAGTTGGCGACACGGTGCGCATCGATGTGCATGATGAACGAGAGCACACCATCTTCGGAGCCATCGAGCAGACCGTGGTCGCCGGATAGCGACCTATTTGATCGGCGAATCCGGGGCGAGGCGCATGTCGAGATAATTGTCCACCGAGTGCATCATGTCGTCGAGCTCGTGCTCAAAGAAATGGTTGGCGCGCGGGATTTCATCATGATGGATGGTGATGTGCTTTTGCGTACGCAGCTTGTCGACCAGTTTCTGTACCGCATTGGGCGCCACGATGGTGTCCGCCGCGCCCTGTACGATGATGCCCGATGCGGGGCAGGGGGCGAGGAAGCTGAAATCGTACATGTTGGCCGGTGGCGCCACTGAGATGAAGCCCCGAATCTCGGGCCGCCGCATCAGCAACTGCATGCCGATCAATGCGCCGAAGCTGAAGCCTGCAACCCATGTGGTCTGCGCCTCCGGGTGAAAGCTTTGCACCCAATCGAGCGCAGAGGCAGCGTCGGACAGTTCGCCGATGCCGTTGTCAAACGTGCCCTGGCTGCGCCCGACCCCGCGAAAATTGAACCGCAATGTCGCAAAACCGCGCCGCACGAAGGTCTTGTAAAGCGCCTGGGTGATCCGGTCATTCATCGTGCCCCCGCCCTGTGGATGCGGGTGCAAGATCATCGCGACCGGTGCGCGGGGACGCGGGGCAGGGCTGAAACGGCCTTCGAGGCGGCCTTCGGGACCGGGAAAGATGACGGCTGGCATATTATGGTGTGGGCTTTCACATGGGATGGTGTCAGGAAATTGGCGCGCGATAATGGTGGATGTCGCAGCGCAAGTAGCGCGCTATACGCAAACCAGGCATGAAAAAGCAACAAAATGCGTGGCAAGGGCAGGCCGCTTGGTTAGAGCATAAGCATGAACCGCGCTCGAATTACGCCTGATGACGCCCAAGATGGCTGAACCACGCATCTATCTGGATCATGCCGCAACGACGCCCATGTTGCCCGAGGCGCGGGCCGCAATGCTGCAGGGCGTCGATATCTGGGCCAATCCATCGTCGCCCCATGCTGATGGCCGGGCAGCGCGCGCAGCACTTGAGGATGCGCGGGCCCGGATCGCTGCTGCGCTGGGATGGACCGGCGATGTCATCCTGACCAGCGGCGCGAGCGAGGCCGTAAAGCTGGCGATGCACGGCACGCGGGTGAGCGGCTGGATTGTCTCTCCGACCGAACACGATGCGGTGCTGCGCCATGTTGATCATGCGGATGTCAGCCAACGGTCGCTGAGGCTTGCGGTGGATTTGCAGGGCAGGCTGGTCATCGCCAGCGTTGACCGGGCGCTTGGGGCGACCGGGCATCAGGCGCTGGTGATCTCCCAATCTGCCAACAGCGAGACCGGTGTGTTGCAACACATCGCCGCAGTGACCGAACGCACACGGGCACTCGGCGCGGTGCTGCTGTGCGATTGCGCGCAAACCGCCGGAAAGCTACCACTGCCTGATGCGGACATGATCGTTGTATCCGCGCACAAGCTGGGCGGGCCGCCCGGCATCGGCGCTTTGCTGGTGCGCGATCTGGGCCTGATCAACCCCACTGGCGGGCAGGAAAAGGGCTACCGCGCCGGGACCGAAAATCTGCCTGGCGCACTGGGATTTGCCGCCGCGCTTGAAGCCTCGCGCAACTGGCTGGAGCGCGCGGCAGACCTGCGCCACCAGCTCGACAGCGCAATCCGCGCCGGCGGCGGCGATATCGTCGCGGGCAGCGCGCCGCGCATTCCGACCATCGCTAGCTACCATATGCCTGGAGTCGCCGCCAACACGCAGCTAATCCAGTTCGATCTGGCCGGAATATCGGTGTCGGCTGGCAGCGCGTGCTCGTCTGGCACGCTCAAGACCAGTGCGGTGCTGGCCGCGATGGGATGGGATGAGAAGGCGGCGGGCGAGGTGATCAGGGTGAGCTTCGGGCCATCGACCAGCCGCGCGCACATCTATCGTTTCATCGAGCAGTGGCAGGCCATTCGCGCGCGGGTGAGCCGCTGATGGCCGCGCCGCAACCGATCTATCTCGATTATCAGGCAACCACCCCGCTGGCGCCCGAAGCGCTGGCCGCGATGCAGCCGTGGCTG
>NZ_JBGTFM010000248.1:0-2072 GCF_041747255.1 Blastomonas sp.
GCCATAAGAGCGCAACCGATCCGTCACTATTACCTCGGGTCGACCGTGTTTGCGCATTGCTTTCCTTAAGAATTTTATCGCAGCCTTCTTGTCACGAGTCTTTGTGACGAAGCTTTCCAGGACCTCGCCTTCATGATCGACTGCCTGCCAAAGATAGTGCCGCTCACCATTGATTCTCACGAACATTTCGTCCAGATGCCAGCGCCAGCGACTTGATTTCATACCCACAATTCTGCGTTTTCGGATCTCGACAGCAAATAACGGGCCAAACCGATGCAACCAATATCTCACCGCTTCATGACTGACATCGATGCCGCGTTCATGCAGCAGATCTTCCACATTTCTCAGTGAAAGCGGAAACCGGACGTACAGCATGACCGCCAGGCGAATGATCTCAGGGCTCGTCTTTAAGTAACGAAAAGGACTGCATTTGGTCATGCAAAAACCCTAACCGGTGCCCTGCCCCGCCTCAAGACAAGTTGCTTTGACAGGACCGGTGGCGGCCCTGCTCATGTCGGTGCCGCTCCGCCTTCGCGGGTGCGCCGGGCAATGAAATCGGCAACCGCCTCGGTTCGGGCAGGGTCGCGTGCAGGTGGTGCAAAATCGTTCAGAACCTTTTTCCAGATGCCATTTGCGCGCTCGGTCGCGGTTTTTGCCCCCGCATCCGACCATTGGCCAAAATTGCGCCAGTCCGAGACCAACGGCGCGTAAAATGCGTTCTCATAACGCGCCATCGTCTGGCTTGCGCCAAAGAAATGCCCCCCCGGCGCTACTTCGGCAATCGCATCATAAAGATCGCCGGGATCGTCGTCCGTGGCGATCATCACTTCGGCCATGACTTGCAACATTTCGATGTCCAGGATGAACTTTTCAAGCGACGCCGACAAGCCGCCCTCCAGCCAGCCAGCGCCGTGAATGACCATGTTGACACCCCCCAACAGCGCCCCCCAAAGCGAATTGAGGTATTCATAAGCCGCCTGCGCATCGGGCGCGTTGGATGCCGTTGCAGCTGATCCGCGCCAAGGCAGGCCGATGTGGCGCGCGAGCTGACCCGCGCCAAACGCCGCGCGCACGAATTCGGGTGTGCCAAAAGCAGGCGCGCCCGATTTCATATCGACATTCGAGGTGAACGAGCCATAGATCACCGGCGCACCGGGCCGCACCAGTTGCGTCAGCACGATCCCCGCCATCGCCTCGGCGTGTTGCAAAGCCAAGGCCGCTGGAATGTTCACCGGGGCCATCGCCCCGGCCAGCGTGAAGGGCGTGACCACCGTCATCTGCCCGGCTTCTGCAAAGTCGATCAGGCCCTGACACATCGTAGCGTCAAGTTGGCGGGGCGAATTGGTGTTGATCACCGCATAGCAGCGCGGACAGGCAATGAATTCAGCCTCGGTCAAGCCTTGACCCAGCCGGATCATCTCAAAGCAGTCGCGCACCTGACCGCTGCCTCGGGCAAAGACAAAGGGCGGCTTGTCGGTCAGTTCAATTTGGCTTTGCGTCGTCACATAGTGGCGCAGGTTCAGGGCGGCATCCTGCGGCTCGACATTGGCGCAGGTGATGTGAAGCACGTCAAAATGCTGCGACAGTTTTAGGAAATCGCGCATGTCTGCGGCGGTGCCGGGGCGGCGGCCCCGGTCGATGTCGGTCACATGGGGCGGACCGCCAACACCGATGAAGGCAACGTGCCGCCCACCCAGTGCAACGTCGCGCCCCTCGGCCATTCCGGCTAGCGTCACGATACCCGGTGCGGTGGCCAGCGCCTGCGCCACAAGCCCGCGATCAAGGAACACCATCTGCTCGGCCTCGTCCACCCGCGCGCCTCCGGCGGCAAAGATGCGGCGCGCGCCGTCGTGCAGCACGCGGATGCCGAGCGTTTCCAGCACCCGCAACGCTGTGTCATGAATGTGCGCGATCCGCTCATCAGAAAACGCGCGCTGCGGCGCAAGGGGGTTCACAAGGTTGCGGTAAGTCGCCTTGCCGGTCGGCACACCCGTGTCCGCACCCCGCCGTGCCCGCCGTGCCGTCGCGCGTTCCGTCATCCCTGCCCCCTTAACCGTGTGCCGCCCGGATCG
>NZ_JBGTFM010000249.1:0-2311 GCF_041747255.1 Blastomonas sp.
TTCGTGACCCGCACGGCAACAAGATCGCGCTGTTTTCCAGCGATTCGAATGAACCTGGGCGCGATGAATAAGGCGGGAACTGACATTTGAGCTAAACGCAGCGTCAGCAAATTTGGGCTCCTGCACTAAATCGCTCCGCGATAGGGGCGCTTGTGGCGGGTGTTGCGCTGAGCAGGGATTTGTTGCGCGGTTTTGAATGTCGGGTGTGTGCTGTTGGCCGAGGTGATTTTGCCTCGATTGACAGAGGGTTTTCCCGTGAACATTCAACAATCGACACCAATGACGCCCCTTCGTGCCCGCATGATCGCGGATATGTTGGGGCGCAATCTCGGCCCTGCATCGCAGACCAGTCACCTGCGCGCCTGCAAGCGGTTTGCGGCTTGGCTCGGGCGCTCGCCGGAGACGGCAACACCGGATGATGTGAAGCATTTCCAGCAGCATCTGGTCGAGAGCGGGACGAGCATCTGCACGCGCAACCAGACGATGACCGGCGTCAAATTCCTGTTCCGTGTGACGCTTCGACGGCATGATCTGGTCGGCGAGATTTTCAGTCTCAGGGAACCGGTGAAGGTGCCTCTGGTTCTCAGCAGATCGGAGATCAAGCGCGTCTTGGCCATGGCGCCGAGCCCGAAGGCGCGTGTGATGCTGTCCTTGGCTTATGGCTGCGGGATGCGTGCAGGCGAGGTCGTTAGGCTGAAAGTTGGTGATATCGATAGCGCGCAGCAAATCATCCGGATCGTCCAGGCGAAGGGCCGCAAGGATCGTAACGTCATGCTGCCTGCGGATATTCTGAGCCTTCTGCGCGACTGGTGGAAAGAGCGGCCGACCGGTCAGGACAAGGATGTGCCCGGGCCCGATCGGGTCCTCTTTCCTGGCTATCGTGGCAAGCACCTTTCGGCGCGACAGATATCGCGACTGTTCAAAGAGACCGCGCGGGAAGCCGGGATTACCAAACCGGTCACCTTGCACACGTTGAGGCACAGTTTTGCAACACATCTGCTGGAGCGTGGTGTGGATATCAGGGTCATTCAGGCGCTGCTTGGGCACACCAAGCTCACAACGACAGCGCGGTATGCAAGCGTCGCCACTGGCATGATCGCGGCGGTGGACAGCCCGCTGGACGACCTGAACCAAACCACGCGCAGGAAGGGCAAGAGAGGCGCTTCGTAAGCCGCCTTGCCTCGTTCACAGTTGGAGGTTGCGGATATTTTCCGCACCCATGGCGCTGCTTGGCGTGCGACGAACGCGGGACATGTCAGCCTGACACAGTTGAAGGTGATGTCGGCAATCGAGAACTGCCGAACGGCGGCACTTGGCGGACATGTCGTGCGTTGCGCTGACTGCGCGCATGAGCACATCGCCTACAATTCTTGCCGCAACCGCCATTGCCCCAAATGCCAATCCACGGCCGCAAAAGCATGGCTGGCGGCACGTGAGGCCGAGCTGCTGCCGGTGCGCTATTTCCATCTGGTCTTCACACTGCCCAAGCCCATCGCTGATATCGCGCATCAAAACAAACGCGAGATCTACAATCTGCTGATGCGGGCGAGTGCGGACACGGTGATCAAGATCGCCGCCGATCCAAAGCATCTCGGCGCACGGGTCGGCATCACATCGGTTTTGCACACCTGGGGATCCGCCATGACGCACCACCCGCATGTGCATATGATCGTGCCGGGAGGTGGCTTGTCGGAAGACGGTTCAAAATGGATCAACAGCCGCAAGAACTTCTTCCTGTCCGTCCGCGTGCTATCCCGTCTGTATCGCCGTCTCATTCTGGAAGGGCTGGCCAAGCGGCACAAGGCTGGGAAGCTGCACTTCTTTGGCGACCACGCCGAGCTTGATGATTGTGCGGCCTTCGACGCTTTCCTGCAACCGCTGCGCAAAACCGACTGGGTCGTGTATGCCAAAGAGCCTTTCGCCGGACCCAGGGCTGTGCTGGCCTACCTGTCGCGCTACACCCACCGTGTCGCGATCTCCAACAGCCGCCTGATCCGCATGGACGAACACGGCGTCACATTCCGCGTCAAAGATTACCGCCGCAAGGGCGCGGGCCGTCACACCACCATGACGCTGGCCACGCCGGAGTTTATCCGCCGTTTCCTGATCCACGTGCTGCCAAGAGGCCAGCACCGCATCCGTCACTACGGGTTCTTTGGAAACGGCAACCGCGCCGACAATATCGCCAGGATCAGGCAACTGCTCGGGGCAGAAACGGCACGGCAGGAACAAACCCAAAGCGATAACCTCGGAGATGCAGATGAACCGCCTCGCGTCCTCGCCCTGCCTTGCCCATGTTGTGGTGGCCAGT
>NZ_JBGTFM010000250.1:0-4020 GCF_041747255.1 Blastomonas sp.
GTACTGCTGGGTGGCGGCGGACCAGCGTGCGCAACCGCGGTCGGCCCGGCGACTGCAGGGCTGTCGGGCAGCGATGGATCGCCGCCGCTGCTCGGCGGTGACCCGACCGAACCACAGGTTGCGGCGCTGAGCACGCAGCCATTGATGCTGGAGGTCGCGGTGAAGCCGCTGGTCGGCGCGGTCGGGAAGATCAGGTTGCGCACCGATGAGTTGTTGCGGACCATGTCGCCGGTATCGAGCAACTGGCCATAGATCACCATATCAAGCGAAGACCCAGACGATCCGCTCGGCGTAATCTCAACATTGCCGACGCGGCCCAGGAACCCAGCAAACAGCGCCGATGTGCCGCTGTTCTGGATGAGCAACGTGTCGCGCACGTTGAACAGCAGGCGCGACGCCTGGATCACGCCCTCGGGTCGTGACGGGACGAGTGCCTGTGCCAGCGCTGCATCGCGCCCGGCAAAGTTGATGTTGTCCGCCAGCTGGCTCAGGATTGATGCACTGGCGATATGGATATTGTTGGCGGTGATCGACAGGATGCCGCCCGGCGAGCTGCCATTGAGGATCAGGCTGCCGGTATCGGCGGCAATTTCGACCCTCTGGCCGGCAAGCGCCACGCGATTGGCGGCGGCCATGCCGTTGAAGATGGCATTGCCGGTGACCCGGATGTTGCCGGGTGTCTGAATCGACAGCGACCCTTCCGATCCATTGAGATTGTTGCCGCTGCTCGCCGCCGAACCGTTCAACGTGAAGCTGCGGATTTCAATACCCGTGCCGCTCGATCCGGCGCTGGGTGAGCTGATCACAATGTTGCCAGCGCGCAGCCGCGCGATTTCGCTGGCATCAAGCGTATAGCCAGTGCCAGATTGTGTGCCGCCGATGATCATCAGCCCGTCGCCGCTGTTGGTCAGCGTCAGGCTTCCGGTGCTGGCGTTGCCAAGGCCACCGGCGCTGCTGAGCGCAATGTCGCTTGACCGGACCGAAATCGTCGGTGCCGCAGCCAGCCCGCCAAACACGGCAGTTCCGCCCGCATCAATGGTGATGCGTGTGCCAGCGGTGATCGCGCCCGATGCCGAGAAGCCCTGCGTTGTCGCGGCGACAAGATTGCCTGTGGTTACCGCACCGCCCAGGTTGATTGCGCCCGTGACGCGTTGCGGCGTGGCTGTAAACAGCGGCGCAGGGTTGAAATCAGCGCCCAGCATGGCCGCCATCGCGCTGTTGGCGATATAGGTAAAGTTGGTCGCACTGGTGCCGGTCGTGACCGGACCGTTGATGCCAACGCTGGTCCCGGCAAGGATTATCGCGTTCGCCCCGGTCGTGATTGAGCCGGTGGCAACGCTGCCGGTCTGGGCGATCAGCCCGACGTTGGACGCACCGTTCAGATTGCCTGTGGTCAGGCCGCCCGATCTGGCGTTCAGTCCGATGCTGTAGAGACTGTCACTCGAGCGCCCGAGCGACGTAATGTCGCCCGTCGTGATCGGGCCGCCAGCATCGATGACAAATTCGAGTGCAGAACTGCCCACACCCACCGAAACACTGCCGCCCGCTTCAATATCGACGTCCTGGCTCGACGTGACGTTGCCCAGGCCGACACTGCCTGCAGCATCGATCAGGATGAAATCACCCGCAACCAGATTGCCCGCTGTAACGCCGCCGGTCACCGCCTCGATGTCGATAAAGCCCGTGGCGGACAGGGTGCCCGCGCTGATCGCGCCTGCAAACAGATCGATCTGGCCAGCCAGCGCATTCACATTGCCAAGCGTCAGCGTCTGGCCTGCGCCCGCGATGAACGCGCCGGTGGTCACATTGCCGGTCACGGTGATGTTGCCCAGGGTCCGGGCGAGCGGCTGTGCCGTCACGATGGCCAGCGGATCGATGCTGGTGAGCAAGGCGGTCGCCGGGAAGATCGAACTGTTGCCGAGATAGACAAAACGGCCTGCCCCGGTGGCGCCGGAAATCGCGCCGGTGGCGATGTTCTGGTTGGCAAGCAGCAGCACGTCTGTGCCCGCGCTGATCGCGCCTGCCGTCAGGCTGCCGTTAAGCGACGCGGCGGTCACATGACCGGTCGCGGTCAAATTGGCAGTCGTGATATTGGTGCCGCCGCGCACGACGATGTTGCCGGTTGAGTTTATCTGGCCAGTTGTAACGCTGGTGTTCGCGCGAATAAACGCGCCATCCCCGGCGACAACCGCGCCCGTGGTCACGCTGCCCGCATCCGATCCGATGCCGAGCGAGCCAAAGCTGTTGACAGACCCCACCTGGATATTGCCGGTGGCACCCAGCGCGATGCTGAATCCGCCTGACGTCCTGCTGATGCCGTTCGAGCGCACGTTGCCCAGCGTCAGGTTGCCACCCACAATCGTGCCGATGGATGTCCCCGCCGTGATGTTGCCGCCGTTGACCGATCCGCCGGTGCTGAACTCGGTGAATGTGGCAGACGTCAAGTCGCCGAACGCAAGGTTGCCGGTGCCCGCCGCGATGCCAATCTGGCCCGAGGTGCTGGTGACATTGCCCAGCGTCACGCCGACGCCGCCGATGGCGACCGTCGCCGCCGTGATCGCTCCGGTTGATGTGAAGGTGCTTCCGACAGACCGCAGGTTGATCGCGCCGGTGGTGGTGATCCCGCCAATGCTGACCGGACCCTGGCCATCAACATTGACAATCGCGCCTGCCAATGCGCCAGCAGTGATTTGACCCATGTTGGCAAGCAGCGTTGTCTGCCCCCCGGAAGTCACATCGCCTACGGTAAGATTGCCAGAAGTGGCGTTGAGCAATGTGGTCTGGCTCGCAGTGACGGCCTGCGCGTTGATGCTGTTCGCAGTGATCGCGACGCGACCGCCACTGGCATTGATCGCTCCACCAGCGGTAAACGCGGTACCCGCCCCTATAATGACATTGCCTGCCTGGATAGGTCCGGTCACTGTCAAACTGCCGACGGTCCGCACTGGCGCGACGGCAAACACTGGGGCAGGACTGAAGTCCGGACCGAGCAGCGATGCCATAGACGCGTTGCCGACGTAGAAAAAGCGGTTGGCGCCTGTCGCGGTTGTCACCGATCCGTTGATCTGGATGTTGCCGACGCCCAGGACGAGGACGTCCTCTCCACTGGTCATGCTGCCGGTGGTGATATCGCCTGCAGCCAGCATGCCGATATTGCGGGGGCCGCTAAGATTGCCAACGGTAATGTTACCGCCGCCCGAATTTAGCGCTACACTGTAGCTGGTGTCGCTGGGCGCTCCCAGCGCCGTCACATTGCCTCCCGTGAGGTTGCCACTGGCCAGTGCGTCGAAGTATTGGCCCGCGTTGGCGTTACCGAACTGGATTGTGCCCGCGTCGGCTTCCAGTTCGATAAAGGTTCCGGCAGTAACGTTACCGATCACCAGGTTGCCAGCGAGAACCAACAGATCGATGTGGCCGGAGGTTGCGGTCGCAAGCCCGAGGGTCAGCCCGTTCGCGGCTGTCATCGCGATGAAATTGGCGGCAGTCACGCTGCCCGCCGTAATCGCGCCGATGGTCGAGGTAAGATTGATGTGATTGCCCGACGAGAGGTTGCCCAGCGCCAGGCTGCCGCCACTGATGCCGATGACGCCGCCGGTGGTGATGTTGCCCAGCGTCACATTACCCGTCGCCACCGACGTAAAGCTGCTATTTGCCACAAGATTTGCGGTGACGATGATGTTGCCATTGGAAAACAGACCGATGGCATCAGCGTTGATCGTGCCGATATTGGTCGGTGCGGTGATGACAGTGTCGGCAACGAAGGTTCCTGCGCTCAGGCCCACCGCGCCCGCATTGAGCGCGCCATTGTTGACCAGCGTCGAAAGCTGGCCCGGTGTGGCGAACGTGAACGAACCGCTGACATTGACCGTCCCGTCAGCGATCCGGACGAAATCTTCAATGATGCCGGTCGGTTCTGGCGCGTCGCCCAGAATGTTGAAGACGATGCTGGATGCGTTGACATCACCATTGACGGCCCTGAACGATGATCCCGTTTCATAGAAACTCAGACCGTTTGTTGCC
>NZ_JBGTFM010000251.1:0-10568 GCF_041747255.1 Blastomonas sp.
GGATCGAGCAGCGCGAAATCAGGGTGGCCGTTATACCAGCCGACAAATGCGGCGCTGCCGATGACACCGGGCAATTCTTGCCCCGGAATGCCAAGCGTGCGGTCGTTTGGTGCGCCGGTGGCGAGCACGACCGCATCGTAAAGCCCCTGAAGCTCGGCCAGCGATACATCCTTGCCCAACATGACATTGCCGACAAAGCGCACATTGCCCGCCATCGCGGTGCGCTCGTAGCGTTTGTCCACCGCCTTGATCGATTGATGGTCGGGCGCGACCCCGGAGCGGATCAGGCCATAAGGCACGGGCAGCCGGTCAATGATGTCGATCATCACGGCATCGCCCAGCAGTTTCAGCAACGCCTCGGCGGTATAGAAGCCGGCAGGCCCTGATCCAACGATGGCAATCTGTCGCATCCACTCCGCCCCTATCACTTTGCGCCGTGATGCTAACGCTGATTGCGCGAAAGGGAAGGGGGGGCCTTACGCCCCGTCAAGATGCGCGCGGATTGCGGCCAGGCTTTCGTCGAGATGGCTGAGCAGGAACAGGTGGCCGCCGTCTTCAATCACTGACAGCTGCGCATTGGGGATCAGGGTTTTGAGGATGTCGCCGTTGATCACCGGTACGATCTGGTCATCGCCGCCCATCATGATCAGTGTCGGCTTGTCGAGGAACGGCAAAAACGGCGCGCTGGTCCAGCCGATCATCGCGAGCAGCTGATACAGATAACCGATCTTTGAAGGCGGGGTGATGCGCCCGGTATGCCCGCCCGCGCCTTTGGTCGATCCGCCGTAGAGCGTGGCAAAATGCTTCTCCATATAGCCAGGGTCAATGTAGCGGCGCGGATCGGCCATCTTGCTCAGCGCCTTGATGTTGCCGGGCACCATGAACATGCCTGCTGTGGTCGCAGCAAGGATCAGCCGGTTGACCCGGCCCGGATGTTGCAGCGCGAAATGCTGCGCCATGGCGCCGCCCCAGCTGACTCCCATGACATCGACCTGCTCAACCCCAAACCGCTTCAGCAGCAGATCGGCGACACGCGCCATCAGGAACGCGTTATACGGCACCTTCGGATCGGGCGATCCGCCGACACCGGGCATATCGAAGGTGATGAACGGGCGTTCGTCCAGCATCTCGGCAAAGGGGGCGACCGCCTCCATGTTGGCGCCGATGCCGTTGAAGAACAATAGCGGCGGCTTGGTCAGGCCCTCATCGAACCGCCAGCGCCCGACGCGCAGGGTGCGGCCATCGACCACCTCCATGCTGAACTCGGGCTCGGTCGTGAGGGCGGGCTTTGGTTTGCTTGCCAAAAGAAAATTCCGTTCAGGTCTAAGGTCGTAATAGATTGAAATCCTCCACTGAAAGCGGAGGGGGACCATCCGCGGGATGGTGGAGGGGTGGCGAATGGGCGCTGCGATTCATTGATCCGCTATCCCGCTTCCTCTCCGTCAGCCCTGCGGGCTGCCACCTCCCCGTTCCGGGAGAGGATTTTGGTATCATCACTCCAATACATACAGACCCGGCGCGGGTTCCAGCGCAGGATTTTTCTTGCTGCCCATGGATTTTGGCGCAGGGACCTTGTCACCCGCGCGCGACTGCAGCCATTCCATCCAATAGGGCCACCAGCTGCCCTTGATCTCCTCGGCCTTGGCGAGCCACGCATCGACATCCTCAGGCGTCTTGCCCGCCTTGACCGGGGTGTTGCCCTTCATACGGAAATACTTGGCCTTGGGGTTGGTCGGCGGGTTGAGGATCGCCTGCATATGGCCTGATTGCGACAGCACGAAATCGACATTCTTCGATCCGAACAGCTGGGTCGAGCGATAGCAGGCGCGCCACGGCGTGATGTGATCGGTCACCCCGCCCAATATGAACAGGTCGTTGGTCACCTTGCTCAGATCGATCTTGTGATCGACCATCTCGACCTCGCCCTGTCTGGTGAACGCGAGCGTCTCGAATATGGTGAGGAAGTCGCCCATCAGGCTGGCCGACAGGTTGGTCGCATCGGCATTCCAGAACAATACGTCGAACGCGGGCGGGTCTTCTCCCAGCAGATAGTTGTTGATCACATAGTTCCAGATCAAATCGTTGGGGCGCAACCAGGCAAAGCCGCGCGACAGGTCGCTGCCCTGGATCACACCTTGTTTGGCGGCGCGCTGCTTGGCGAGCGCAAGGCCGTTGTCGCTCATCAGCGATCCGGCCTCGATATCGGTCTGCTTGGGGTGCAGCACGCACACCATAAGCGTCACCGCGCCGATTCGGTCATCGCCCTGCGATTGCAGCTTGGACAGCAGCATGGCGAGCGTCTGCCCGCCCGAACAGCCGCCCGACACGTTGACCTTTTTCGATCCGGTGATGTCGCAGATGACATCGACGGCGCGGGTGCAGGCGGCGATATAATCCGTCATCGCCCAATGGCCGTGCACGGCCTGCGGGTTGCGCCACGAGATCACAAAGGTCTGGATGCGGTTATCGACCTGCCATTTGACCACTGACTTTTCGGGCGACAAATCGTTGATGTACATCTTGTTGATCTGCGGCGGGATGGTCAGCTGCGGGATCGCGTAGACCTCATCGGTGGTCGGCGCATATTGCACCAGCTCCATGATCTCGTCGCGATAGACGACATTGCCCTTCGAGCAGGCGACATTCTCGCCCAGCTTGAACGGCTTTTTATCGACCATGCTGACCATGCCGTCGTTGTAGAGCATGTCGTTGTAAGCGTTTTTGAGGCCCTTGAGCAGCGACAGCCCGCCCGAATCGAGCACCCGCTTTTGCGCGGTCGGGTTGCCCATCAGGCTGTTGGTGGGGGCAAGCGAATCGATGATGATCGATGAGATGAAATTTGCACGGTCGCGCTCAAGCGCGTCGAGATCGAGGTCCTCGATCCAGCTTTTCATGCCCTTTTGCACCGCCAGATAATATTGCGCGCCCGCCTTGAAGAACGGGTTGAAGGCCCAAGCCGGATCCATGAAGCGCTTGTCCTTGGGATCCGGCGCGATGTCAGACTGGCCCATCATGATCTTGACCACATCTTCCGAGAAGGACTGTGCATGACGATAGGTGCGCGCCGGGTCGCTCGCGGTCTCGCGCAGCAGCAGGCTGATGGCACCCATGAAGTCCTCGCGGGCCAGACCCATCAGCGGGCCGAGCGCGGTGGTCGACTGGGCGGCCTCATCGACCAGGGTGGGGGTTTCGTCTGCCATGGCGCTTCTCTCTCCGATTTTGAGGTCACGCCCGCTTTTGCAGGCCGCGTTCCTAGTTTAGCTCAATTGCGTTTGAAGGGCACGGGCGAAAGACCAAGCCCGTCGCCGTTCTTGCCTGCGGGCAAGCGGCCGATCAGCGTGCCGCTGGTCATGTCGATCTCGGCGATGCGATCCAGCCCGGTCTCGGCGGCATAGAGCCGCGCACCGTCGGGCGAGAACAGCAGCGTCACCTGCGCGCTGCGCTCCGATCCGCCCAACGTGATCTTGGCCTTCACAGTGCGGGTTGCGGTATCGATCAGCGTCAGGCTGCCATCCTGCAGGTCGGATGTGACCGCGGTCTTGCCATCGGGGCTGATCGCGATACGGATCGGGAAACGGCCGGTCTCGATCAGCGCAAGCTGCTTCAGCGACATGGCGTCGAACACATACACATCGTTGCTGCCGCGCGCCGCGACCCACAGCTCGCGCTCATCGGGGGTGAGCGCAATCCCTTCGGGCTCGGTCCCGGCGGCAAGGTCAGTGACCTTCTTGCCCTTCGCCACATCGAGGACCGTCACGTTCTTTGACGACAGGTTCGACACAAAAGCGCGGGCACCATCGGCGGTGACGGCAAGCATATGGCTGCCCTTGTTGCCGGTCGGGATGCCGCTGACCTTCCAGCCAGCGCCTTCGGGCGAGACGATGGTGAGCGTGTCCGACCCTTCGGTGGTCGCAAAAATCCGTCCGTCAACCAGCCAGGCGATGCCATGCGGTCGCAAATTGGGGGCAAGATCAATGGTTTCCACAAAATGGCCGCTGGACACGTCAAAGATGTCGATGGTCTGGCCACCATAGGCGACGACAGCCGCGCGGTTGCCATCGGGTGAGATCGCAACTTCATGTGGCATCAGGCCGGTCTCGCGTCGCTCCATTTCGCGGCCCGTCGCCAGATCGATGAAACTGACGGTGTTCTCGCCCTTGTTACCGATGATCAGCGTGCCGTGTGAAGTGGAGATTGGAGCGGCGGGGCCTGAGGCGGCGTGGGTTGCTGCGGGGGTTGCTGCTGGAGTCTGCGCTTCGGCAGGCAGCGCGGTGAACAGCAGCAGCGGCATCAGCGCCTGTCGCGCCACCAACAACCCATATCGAACCGCCATGAACTCTCCCGCGCGCCTGTCTTTGAACTGAGCTTAGCGGGTGCATGTGCGCGGCACAATGGGGCGTGACGTCATCCGAAAATCCGCTTGTTGCGCGTTACGCGGTCAGCCATCGCCATGGTCGTCAGCTGCGCATTCACGCGGATGCAGCTGGGCATCACGCTGGCGTCGGTGACGTAGACGTTGGCGGTGCCGTGCACCTTCTGGTCGAGATCGACCACGCCCTTGGCAGGATCGGCATTGATCGCGTTGCCGCCGTGCGGGTGGCTGGATGACAGCACGACATCGTCGGGTTCCTCGATATGCCGCGCAAACCACTGATCGATCTCGTCATGCGTCATGCCGGGATAGAGCGTCTGGCCGCGTAGTAAGGCGGGATAGACCTCAAGCGCGCCGCCTGCGAAATGAATCTTGGTCATCGTCGCCAGCGCGCGGCGCAGCACATCAAGGTCGCGTTCCTGCAGCTCGAACGCCAGCTTGCCCTTCTTGATCCGCCCCAGCCGGTCGGCAGGAAACAGCACGCCCGCCGATGTCAGCCGGTTATAATTTTTCATTCGGCTGAAATGCGCATCAAACCAGCCGGGCACGAGCGTGGACATGCTCATCGGTGGCTGAAAGTGGCTTTCGATCAGAAAGTCACCGCGATCAATAAAGGTCGCCATCTGGTCTTCATCCCAGGCATTGACCGTCCGGTCGAGCAGCGCGGGCACCGGGCATGCGACGTTGAGCGAAATGGCGGTGCCGGACTGGGCAATGCCGCTGTCGATCAGGATGTTGCTCGATGCAATCGCCCCGGCCGCGACCACCACGCCTCTGGTGACATGAACGATCTTCGCCCGGCCATCGGGCAGCTGCACCTGCACCGCGCTGGCGACGCGCCCGCCTGGTCCAGACTTGTCGTTCCAGAAAATGCGCGTGACTGAAGCGTGATCAAGGATGCGCGCGGGGTTGCCAGGCTTCGACGTGGCATGATGCAAGAAGCTCTCGGGCATCGCGCGCTTGCGCCCATAAGGGCAGCCGGTGTTGCAATAGCCCGCCGATACGCAGGCATTGGGTTCGTGCCTTGCCCCCCAGTTCTTGTGGAACCATCCGGAAATCGCCTGCTGGTCGAGCGGGTCCTGCGATGTCGCCTGATAGGCCGACCAGGCAGTGAGCAACCGGATGCCGTTGTTCAGCCCGAGCCGGGCATCGATTTTGTGGATGCCGAGTATCTTTTCGATATGGTCATACGATGCATTGAGGCTTGCCGGGCTGATGTTGGCGCCGAGTGCCGCCCATGTCGCGAGCACATCATTCGCTTGCGGGTGCGTCTCTCCGTCCTGCTTCACGCGCAGGCAGATGCCGTTGTTGATCACCGTTGAGCCACCGACGGTGCGGCCCTGAAAGATAATGATGTCGTTGTTAGCGGTTGTCTGGATGGCGCCGTCTTTATACAGGTTTGAGGACATCTGCGCCTCGCGCGTGGTGATCCGCGTGCTCGGATAGTGCCACCCCGCCTCGACAATCAGCACCTCATAGCCCTGATCGACGAGATTTGCCGCCGCCACCGCGCCGCCCGCGCCCGATCCAATAACGATCACCTCGACGCTGTCCGGGATCGCGTCCTCGCCGATGAACACTTCGGGCGGCAGATCGTTGGCGGTATATTCGGCAATATCAGGGTCATCGACGGTGCCTGCGCGCTCGCGATGGCTGGGCAGGGTGAAGCCGATGGATGCCAGCACCGGGTTGGCGCGGTTTGCGTCCTCAACCTCGATTGTGGATGGCTGGTCGGATTCAGCCTCGATCCAGTGCCCGTAATAACCCGCGTAAACGATGCCGCGCACCCGGGCGAGGTCCTGAAAGAAATTCACCCGGCTGTGCTTGAAACGCCGCCGCAGCCGCCAGATACGGAAAGGGCGCGGCGCGAAATGCCAGACGGGGCCACCCAGGATGAACCAGCCGATCAGCAGCGCGAGCGCGGTGTCGCGCGGCTTGTTGCCTTCGATGTCGGCGAACATCCGCTGGAGGTTATCGACCACCTACTGCGATGAAATGACCATCTCGGCAGGATCGAAAAGGGTTTCTGCCCACCGCCGCCAGATCGCGGCCTCCAGCAGATTAAACGGTTTGCGCTGCATGTATTGTCGACTCCCCCCAAAGACCCGGAGGCAAGACTAGAGTGTTTTCACTTTGAGCGAAAACACTTTTACTTTTTGACGTCGTATTTTCCGAGCCATTGACCGCAAACGGTCAATTTGGAAATACTTTAGACGATGAACATGCGTATACAAGCAACAATATCATCCGAAGCGCTAACAATTCAATGCCGATAACAAACAAAATGCCCCGGCTGGTGCAACACCAGCCGGGGCACGTTGTGCTCACGCGTTGCAACCGATCAAAAGCGCGCGGTCGCTCCGACGAAGAACAGCCGCCCGATGCCGCTCACCGGATAGGCCGAGCTGGCCAGATACGGCTCCTTGTTCGAGATGTTGTTCACCCCGCCACTGATCGTCAGGTGCTCGTTAATCTCGTAGCGGGCCGAAATGTTGTGCAACCAGTATTCGGGTGCAAAACCGGCTGGGCCAAACTCCTGCTCGATCCGCTCGATCTGGATAACCGATGCAGCGGCCTGCTTGCCGATATATTGCAGCGAATAGTTGAGCGTGAACCCGTCGACATTGTAGGTGACTGAGCCGACACCCGACCATTCGGGTGCACCCAGCTCGAGCAGGCCGGGGTTGACGAGCGTGGTATCAACAGGATCAAAGAAGCGGTTGACCTTTTCGGTCCAGTTGGCGGCAACGTTCAGGCCAATATTCGCGCCGTTGATTTTGAACTGATAGTTCAGCGTGGCATCGATGCCCGAAGTTTCAATCCGCCCGAAGTTCAGCTGGGTCTGCCGCAGGAAGTTCAAACCGAAGGCAGTGGGGCCGGTCGGGCCGTTGCGGTCGAACAGGTCGCAGAACTGGTTCGGGAAGGTCGAAAGGTCATAGCAGGTGTTGACGATATCCTGCGCGGTGACTGCCGCAATCGCGTCCTCGATCTTGATCGAATAATAATCGGCAGACATGGTCAGACCGGGCAGGAAGCGCGGCTGCAGCACCCCACCAACTGTCCATGTCGTCGCCGTCTCCTCGGTCAGATTGGGGTTGCCGCCACTGGTGCCGGAAAAACGCGCCGTGAGCGGATCTTCATAGCCGACTGGAATCCCCGCCGCACGGCAGTTGTTGAGGCGGTTTTGTGCGTTGGGATCATTGGACGCCAGCAACGCGTCGATGGCAGACTGGTTGCAAGGATCGGCGGGGCGGAAAGTCGCCCCCTGCGCAGGGTTGAACAGTTCGGAGATGTTCGGCGCACGGATGGCGCGCGAGTAAGAACCACGGAAGCGGATATCGGGAATCGGTGCCCAGATGCCATTGACGTTCCAGGTGAACGCCCCGCCGACTGTGGAATAATCGGCATAGCGCCCGGCGGCCCCGACGGTCAGTTCGTGGAAGAACGGGGTGTCTTTCGCGATGGGCAGAGAGAGTTCACCGAACACTTCCTTCACGTTGAACGTTCCACCAGCGTTAAAGGTCTGTGTCGCGGCATCGAACAGCAGCGACTGGTTGTCAGAAATGTCGCCGATGAAGGTGCCTGCGGGGCCAGCGGGCGACCCTTCAGGCAGGAGCCCGAGCAACAGGTCGTTGAACATGCTGCGCGACTTTTCCTTGCGGTATTCAGCACCCAGCGCAAACTGGACAGCACCGCCGGGCAGGTTGAAGAACGCGCCGGAGTCGCCGGTCAGCAGACCTGTCACCACAAACTGTTCCAGCCGGAAGCGGTTGGTGGTCGGCGTGGTGATGAACGCGACGCCTTCGGGTGACACCGAGTTTGTGCCGTTGAACAGGCTTACCGGACGGCACTGGCCGTCACCAGGGCGGAAAGTGAAGAACCCGGGGGCGATCACCGGGAAGATTTCGCTACCCGGGTGCGGTACGCCGCTGATATCCGAGCGGCAGATGGGCTGGCCGTTTGGTCCGCGCACCACGTCAATGGCGGCGAACAGCCGGTCATATTGCACCGAGTTGCTTTGCGTGACCGCACTGTCGGTGCGACCATAGTTGCCCACCAGCTCGTATTTCAGATTGGGAGAAATCTCGCCGGTTATCCCGGTGACGAGGCGGTAAGTTTCGCGCTTGGCGGTTTGAATGTTAGGGCCAAGGTCAAGAAAATCGCGGCTGACGCGAAGGCCACCGGCAGCGTTGGAGTCTGCCTGCAACACCGCAGGTGTAAACGGGTTGTCAGGGAAAATCAGCAAGCTGTCGTAAAACGTGTTGTAGTTGTTGCGCGACAGCGTGTTGTTGCGCGCATATTTGGCATCGATAAACACTTCAGCCGCTGGCGAAAACTCATACCGACCGCGGAAATTTGCATAGATGCGCTCGCTTTGCGGGACGAGCGAGGTTTCGTTGGTGCGCTCAACCGCACCATCCCCGCCGAACTGGTTCGACGCCGTCGAGACGATGCCGTCTTCGAAGATTCTCACGCCGCCGCCGGGGGTCGAGACGTAGCAACCGCCACCGCCAAAGCCCGTACGGCCGATGAAGCTTTCGTTACAATCGGGGATGCCGTTGTTGTTGATGTCGGCGCCGAAAAAATTGAAATCATTTCGAAAAATTAGGCCTTGGCCCGAGCTAATGGCAAAGCGCGGGTCGCGGCCAATGACGAACAGCGGTGCGTTTGCTGCGCGATCAATCAGGGCCTGTTCTGCAGGTGTGGGCGTTCTACCAGGAAAAGCTGCTGCAAATTGTTGCGCGTTGGGGATGGCCGGGCCAAAAGGAAACCGCGTGTTGCCAGGGCCAGGGCCGCCAAGCCGAAAGCGTGAAGCAAAGTTCGGCATGGTGGCAGCGACGATCTCACCACGCTGGAAACGCCGGTCCGGGTTGGCATAAGTAGTGCTATTATTGCCGCGTCCGTTATCACGCGTGAAATCGCGCGCGCCGAACAGCACTTCCAGATCCTTGGTGTAACCGGCGGAGAAGGTGACGTTGCCGCGTCCTTCAGCAAAATTTTTGCCGATGGTGCCTTCGATGCGGAAGCCGCCGCCGTCGCCCTCATCAGCCATGCTGACCCCGCCGTCGAGGATCAGGCCTTCAAAGTCCTTCTTAAGAATATAATTGACCACCCCGGTCACCGCGTCGGCGCCGTAGATGGCCGAAGCTCCGCCGGTCAAAACGTCGACCTGCTCAATCAAAGCGTTGGGGATTGTCGAAACGTCAACGGTTTGCGCACCGGCTACACCCGACACATGGCGGTAGCCATCAACCAGCACGAGGGTGCGGTTCGAGCCGAGCTGGCGCAGGTTGAGCGTTGCCTGACCAATCCCGCCACCGCCGCGCTCAATCGAGTCGGCAACGGTGCCGGAAGAGATCAGTGCCGGAATCTGGCGCAGGGTGGCAGACGCATCGCTGTTGCCTGATGCGGCAAGATCAGCGGCTGTCACGGTGCTGATCGGCAAGGGCGCGGTCGCGTTGGCGTCGCGCTGCAGGCGGCTGCCGGTGACGATGATGGTCGCATCGCCATCGGATTCCTGGGCTTCGGCCTGATCCTGCAGGTCCTGCGCAAATGCGGCAGGTGCTGCCATGGTGCCGATCAGCAGCGCTGTTGCGATGGCCGAAAGCGAGACAGATTGCGATTTTTGAATTGAAATGGACATGAACACTCCCCGGTGGTTCAATGATTAATCTCTGCGATCTACCAATCCTGCGAGCGCTCGATATGCGCCCTGCGAACCAGCATTTTTGTTGTTCCCCTGATCAGGCCGACGTATTAATGTTACATAGTTCTGGCACTGGACAGTTGAAAGCTATTCCCAATGGTCCTCGCATGGCAACCCGCTTGTCATTAAGCTTTGGTATTATCCCAAATCATGTTGCAGTTTTGCAACAATGAAATGCAAGCGCATTCCTTGCTGACACTGGTGCAAGCCCCTGCTAATCGCGCGGATATGACTGAACTTTCCCTGATCCGTAATTTCTCCATCATTGCACATATCGACCATGGCAAATCGACCTTGGCAGACCGGCTGATCCAGCAGACAGGCGGCCTTTCGGCGCGCGAAATGTCGGAGCAGGTGCTCGACAACATGGACATCGAAAAAGAACGCGGGATCACCATCAAGGCGCAGACGGTGCGGCTGAACTATACGGCTGAGGACGGGCTGCTGTATGAGCTGAACCTCATGGACACGCCGGGGCATGTCGATTTT
>NZ_JBGTFM010000252.1:0-6009 GCF_041747255.1 Blastomonas sp.
AACCACCCGCGACCAACTGCGCCGGGCTGGCGTCTGCCGTGATGCGCCCGCCCGCCATCACCCAGATACGGTCAGCAAACAGCAAAGCCTCGGCCATGTCGTGCGTGACCATGATCGTGGTCAGCCCCAGCCGGTCGTGCAGCGCGCGATATTGCTCGCCCAGCGCCTCGCGCGTCACCGGGTCGAGCGCGCCGAACGGCTCGTCCATCAGCATCAACCCCGGTTCGCCCGCGAGCGCCCTCGCCACGCCGACGCGTTGCTTCTGCCCGCCGGAAAGCTGCTCGGGCAGCCGCGCGGCAAAATCATGCGGCAGATCGACCAGATCAAGCAATGCCGTGATCTCGGCGGTGGGCATTGGTTTGCGGCTCGCCAGCCTCACGCCGATGCCGATGTTCTGCGCGACGGTCATATGCGGGAACAGGCCGATGTTCTGGAATACATAGCCAATCGAGCGGCGCAGCGCGTGCGGCTCCTCAGCGCTCACATCGACCGAATCGATCAGCACCCGGCCATCGTCGGGGTCGATCAGCCGGTTGACGGTTTTCAGCAGCGTCGATTTGCCCGATCCCGATGACCCGACCAGCGCGATGAAGCTGCCTGATTCAATGCTCGCGGTGATGGTGTCGACGGCGACAATGCGGCCATATCTGCGAGTTACGCCTTCAAACGCTACGGCAGGGCCGCGCCGGGCCTGCGGTGCTGGGGAAGGGCGGTGAGTAACCATGCAACGCCGCTTATAAGCGGGGCTTGGCCGGGCTGGCTAGCCACTTGCGCAAGGGGGAATGCGGGCATAGCGTAGCAAAATAGTGAAAGCCCATATCCTCCCCTATCAAGGGGAGGGGGACCGCGTAGCGGTAGAGGGGTGACACCCTTTGCGCCGTCGTGGACACCCCGCCGTCTTCGCTTCGCGAAGCCACCTCCCCTGCAAGGGGAGGATTATGAGGTGCCGGGGACAGGGGTGGGGAGAGGGATATATAATGACCGATACGAAATACATCTTCATCACCGGCGGTGCATCGGGTATCGGGCGCGCGGTGGCGCAGTTCTTTGCCGCGCGCGGCTGGTTTGTCGGGCTGGCCGATGTCAATGTCGCCGGCATGGAGCAGACCGCCGCGATGCTGCCGCCGGGCATGTCGTCGATTCACCGGCTCGATGTGCGCAGCCGCGAACAATGGACCGCCGCGCTGGAAGCCTTTGCTGAACATAGCGGCGGCAAGCTGCATGTGCTGTTCAACAATGCCGGGGTTGGCATCGGCGGGTTGCTTGAGGAGCACAGCGAGGACGACATCGAAAAGCTGGTCGACATCAACTTCAAGGGTGTTGTTTATGGCGCACACATCGGCCACCGTTTTTTGAAGGCCACGCCGGGGTCGTGCCTGCTCAACACGTCGTCGGCATCGGGCATCTATGGCTCGGCGGGGCTGTCGGTCTATTCGGCGACCAAGTTCGCGGTGCGAGGGCTTTCCGAGGCGCTCGACATCGAATGGGGGCCGGATGGCGTGCGGGTTCGCGCGCTGCTGCCCAGCTTTATCGATACGCCGCTGCTCGACGGGCCGGTGGCGCGCACCAACCAGTCGAGCCGCGACAGCGTAACTGCGGCCGGGCTTGAGATCGCGCCGGTCTCGATCGTCGCGCAGGCGGCATGGGATGCGGTCCATGACGCGAAGAACGTGCACAGCTATGTCGGACCCACCGCAAAAAAACTGGCGTTCGCCGCCAAGTGGATGCCGGGTGCTATCCGCAAACGCGGCGGCCTTATGGTGCGCCAGCGCCGGGGGGAGTGAGGGGGATGGTGCGCACCGCCTCCCGCTCAGCCTGAGCCTGTCGAAGGCCCCGCACCACGGTCAGCGTAACCAATAGCCGTCATCCTGAACTTGTTTCAGGATCCATTTCTCCTCCCGCTAGATCTTAGCCCAGACGCACGATGGATGCTGAAACGAATTCAGCATGACGGTGAGACATTGGCTGCTCTTAGGGCGAAGCCTTCGACAGGCTCAGGCTGAGCGGACGTGGGCTAAACCACCCGCTCGATCTCTCGCGCCAGCGCGACATCGCGCGCCGACAGCCCGTCGGCATCGTGGGTGGTCAGCAATATCTCGACCCGGTTGTAGACATTCGACCACTCGGGGTGGTGATCGGCCTTTTCCGCAAGGATCGCGACGCGGGTCATGAAGCCGAAGGCCGCAACGAAATCGTCGAAGCGAAACGTACGGGTGATCGCATCGCGCGTCGGTTCGTGCGTCCACTGGGGCAGCGTGGCCAGCGCGTCCGTGCGCTCGGCGTCGCTCAGTTTCTTGACCATGGCGGTGTCTCCTCTTGGCAGCGGATGGCAAATGCGCCTATCCCGCTAAACATGGGTCAGCGCAATGCACAATCCCGATATGCGTGAGGATAGGCCAGCGCGGCTGGCATGCGATGCGCTTGCCTGTTTACGCGGCGGGCGGATGCTGTTTCGCGGGCTATCGCTCGATCTTGCGCCGGGTCAGGCGTGCCACGTCACCGGTTCCAATGGCATGGGCAAATCCAGCCTGCTGCGGGTGATTGCCGGGCTGCTGCCGGCATATGCGGGCACGGTCAGTCTTTCCGGGCGGATCGCGCTTGCCGATGAGCGGATGGCGCTCGACACTGGTCAGCCACTCGCGCGCGCGCTGGCGCATTGGGCGCGGCTAGATGGTGCCGATGAGGCCGAGATTGCCGCCGCGTTGAGCACCGTTGATCTCGCGCACCTTGCCGAAGTGCCGGTGCGGTTCTTCTCGACCGGGCAGCGCAAGCGTGCGCTTCTGGCACGTGTCATCATATCAAAGGCCACCATATGGTTGCTCGACGAACCAGCCAATGGCCTCGACACTGCATCGATTGCGCGGCTGGGTGAGGCGATCGCGGCGCACCGGGCTGGCGGCGGCCTCGTGCTTGCCGCATCGCACCAGCCGCTGCCGATGGAGCCGACGCAGGTGCTGTCGCTCGTCGATTTTCTGGTGGCTGAGGACGCATGAGCGGCGCGTTGATGGCGCTGATCCGGCGCGAACTGATGCTCGCCTTCGGGTTGGGCGGCGGCGCGCGTGGATCGAGCGGATTCATGATGCCGGTGATCTTTTTTCTGGCGGTGGCGACGATTTACCCATTCGCGGTCGGCCCCGATGCACAGCTGCTGGGGCGCACCGGGGGCGGGGTGATCTGGGTCGCGGCGTTGCTCGCCAGCATCCTGCCCATCGACCGGCTGGTGCAGGCCGATATCGACCAGGGGTTCATCGACCAATATGTCGTGCGCGGGCTTTCTGAGGAGCTGATCGCGCTCGCCAAGACCATCGCCCACTGGCTGAGCTTTGGGCCGCCGCTGATGTTGGCGGCGATCATCGCGGCGGGGCTGCTGGGGCTCGATGCCGAGCAACTGCTGACGGTTGAGATCGGCTTGGCCCTCGCCACTCCGGCGCTGGCGGCTTTGGGGGTGATGATCGCGGCGCTGACCGCTAATCTGCGCCAGGGCGCGGCACTTGGCGGACTGCTGTTATTGCCGCTGGCGGTGCCGCTGCTGATATTTGGCGCGGGCAGTCTGCTTCCGGGCGGGCAGAACGGCCTGCTGCTGCTCGCGGCGGCAAGCCTGCTGCTCACCGCGATCTGCCCGATTGCAGCAGGTGCCGCGATCCGCGCAGGGCGGGAGTAGGGTTCTCTTGGTCCTGAACCTCCCGCGTTCCCAAACCTTTCGAATCGCTTGGCGGCCCGCGATGACATCATGTGGACACTCCATGGAGGCTGAAACAGGTTCTGTCCTTCATCAGTCTCAGGCCGGACGGGCATGGCTGATCAAGGGAATCGGTCCAACTCGCATCCAACCCCGCACACCTCGCATAAACGCCATCCGCGCTTGCCGCCCTCGTGTGGCCTCTCTATCTACGCTGGGATGACAACCACAGCCCGCACGCTCGATCTTATCGGCAATACCCCGCTTGTCCGTCTGGCGGGGCCGAGCGCGGCCGCCGGGTGCGATATCTTTGGCAAGTGCGAATATACCAACCCCGGCGCATCGGTGAAGGACCGCGCAGCGCTGTATATCGTGCGCGACGCCGAAGAAAACGGCACGCTCAAGCCCGGCGGCACGATTGTCGAGGGGACTGCGGGCAATACCGGCATCGGGCTTGCACTGGTCGCCAATGCCAAGGGCTATAAAACCATCATTGTGATGCCCGAAACCCAGTCGAAAGAAAAGATGGACACGCTGCGTGCGCTGGGCGCCGAACTGGTGCTGGTGGCCGCCGCGCCTTATGCCAACCCCGGTCATTTCGTCCACACCTCGCGGCGGCTGGCGGAGGAAACCCCCGGCGCGGTCTGGGCGCAGCAGTTTGACAACATCGCCAACCGTCGCGCGCATATCGAGGGGACGGCAGAGGAAATCTGGTCGCAGATGGAGGGCCGCATCGATGGCTTTACCTGCGCTGCAGGCACCGGCGGTACGATTGCGGGTGTGGGCATGGGGCTGAAGGCGCACGACGACAACGTCACCATCGCGCTCACCGATCCGCACGGCGCGGCTCTGTTCAATTATTATGCCAATGGTGAGCTCAAGGCCGAAGGGTCATCGGTCGCAGAGGGCATCGGTCAGGGCCGGATCACCGGCAATCTTGAGGATGCGCCGATTGATACCCAGTACCGCATCTCTGATGAGGTTGGCCTGTATTGGGTGCAGCGCCTGCTCAAGGAAGAAGGCCTGTGCCTTGGCCTGTCATCGGGAATTAACGTCGCTGGCGCGGTCGAGCTTGGCCTGCAGTGCGGCAAGGGATCGCGGATCGTGACCATCCTGTGCGACACCGGCTTTCGCTACCTCTCGACGCTTTACAACGCGCAGTGGTTGACCGCGAAAGGACTGCCGGTCTTTCCATGGCTCAAAGATTGATCTATATCAGCCGTATGGTGACTCAAAAAATACGCGCCACCGGGGGCAACCCTATTTTGCACCGCCTGCAGATTGGCCTTGCAGGTCTGTTCGCCGTGCTGGTGATGGTCGCACTGGCTGACATGCTGCTGCAACGTGCAGACGGTGGGTCGGCGGCGAATGCAACCGTCGTTGGGCCGGTTGATCCTGCAGATCCGGCTGCGCCGCCGGTTGTCAGCGCACCTGCGGCAAGCGAGCCGTTGGTCGATCTTGGGGTTGTCCCCGATCTGCCCAACGATGCCAAGGCCAGGCAGCACAGCGCATCGGTGCCGGTCGTCGGCGAACTGCAACCCAATCCCGATACCGCTGCTGCGCAGCCAACCCGGCAATAAGCCAGTGCTACGCGCGCGCGGCGCTCTGCTGCGGGCGCTGCTGCCGTTGCTGCTGATCGCCGGATGCCACAGCGCGGCGGCTGACCCTGAGCCTTTGCTGCCCGACCTGCCCGTCGCGCGTATTGCGCTGATGAGCAGCCTGCCGTTGGTTTATGGTGACGCTCCAGATGTTCAGGCGGTGATAGCGGGTGAGGGCGATCCGCATCCGTTTTATCTGGCGCTGAACGACGCGCACCAGCTTGTCGTGCTTGATGCGCTGCTGCCAGATGCGCTTGGCGATATCGATCTGCTGATCCTCATTCAGCCGCGCGCCCTCGCCCCCGAAGGTCTGGTCGCGCTCGATGGCTTTGTGCGCGGCGGCGGGCGCGCGCTGATCTTCACCGACCCCGATCTGCAATGGGAGAGCGGCCTGGGCTTTGGCGATCCTCGCGGGCCATTGCGCAGCGGATTGCTCGCTCCGCTGCTCGCGCACTGGGGGCTTGAAATGGTCGATCCGGAGCTTGGAGCGGTGACGCTGCCCAAAAGCGGAGCGACGCTGGTCAAACCGGGGCAGTTTACGTCTGTATCGGGGAAAACCGGGGATGGCGCGTGTACGCTGGCCGAATCCGCGCAAATGGCACGCTGCACGCCGGGGGCAGGGCGGGCGATCCTCGTCGCCGATGCCGACCTGCTCGATCCCGATCTGATCGCACCTGAGGCTGCAGGAGCGACCCAAAACCGCCGGTTCATCGCCGGACTGGTGCGCGAACT
>NZ_JBGTFM010000253.1:0-19792 GCF_041747255.1 Blastomonas sp.
ATGCTCGTTCTCCTCATCATGTTCATCATCACCATTCCAGTTCAGACCCATGCGGTGAAAATCGACCTTCCGGTTGACAGCACGCCGCCGCCTGAGACCGTCGTTGAACCGGTCAAGAACAAGCTGATCGTCGATACCAACGACACGATCAGCTGGAACGGGACCCCGGTAACCCAGTCGCAGCTCGCGGGCATCCTTGCCCAGACGCGCAATATGAGCCCCGAGCCCGAACTGCAGTTTCAGCCAGACGCACGCGCACGTTACCAGATCGTTGACGAGGTTCTGGTGACAATCAAGCGCAGCGGCATTACGAAACTGGGTTTTGTCGGCAATGAACAATATGGCAATTTCCAGAAAGCCGGTCAGTGACCTGATCGACAATCACTCCTGAGAAAAAGGCGGCGTAGCCATGCGCCGCCTTTTTTTGTGTCGGTGCCTTTTAATGTTCTGCCATCCTGTCTGGTGCAGACCAGACCGGGCATATATGCGCGCCATCCGACAGAACGGCACGCACGATTGGCGGCTCGCGGAACCGGGTTCACGGCCCAACGAAGGCGGACAAAACATACTGCCCAGCTGCCGTTACGGTCGGATGTTGCGTTGCCGCTCCGTTAGTTGACGCAATGTCGCCAGCGCTTCGCGCAGTGCGGCATCCATGTCGTCTTCGCCGGTTGCGGTTTCGCGGGCGCTGGCCGCATCATCGACCGGCGACGGTGCTGATAGGCTGTCATCGAGTACGAGTTCGTCATCCGCATCTGCCGGTTTCGGTCCTTTGGTGATCTCGCGCAGATAGGCCGCACCAGCCCGAATAATCTCGCTGTCGTCCTGCAGCGCCTCAGCAGGCGGGCTGAACGCGCGCGAAGCGTTGTCCGTCATTTCGGAAGCGGCAGCCTGATGGTCTGACAGTGCCTCTGCTGGCGCCGGAGCAAGTTGCACAACCTTGCGTTCATGCGAGAGGCCGGCTTCACTGGTTGAATCCGCCATCCGGCGCTTGAGGCCCTGTTCCAGCCGGTCAACGAGCTCAGGCAGGGTGAGGTCTTCCAGTGGCGCGGCTGCCGGTGCCTGCGCTGGTGAGGCCGCAACCGACTCTGTCTCGTCAGGCACTGGTGTCATCTTCGGCTCTGGCCCGGATGCAATCTCAGACTCAAAGCGCTCGGCACGGTTTGGCCCGCCCTCGCTTGCGGGGGCCGTCGTCACAAAGTCACGATCATCTGTCGCCGCAGCGTGCTCGCCAAAAACGAAGTCTTTGGCAAACCGTGTGGTGTCAGGCTCACCTACCAAATCTGCGCGGCTGCTGTCCGGTTGCCGTGCGCGCCAGACGTCTGTTACCAGCTCATGGTCGTCGTCCCAGGTATACGGTGGCCGCACTTGCTCTGCCAGCCGGTTGCGATGCAGACGTGCGATCTCGTCCGCGTCTGGTGAGGTCCAATCGGACCTCGCCAGCTCTTGCGATGGCTGTTCTGGCAAAGTCAGCGGTTGTGCCTCATCATCTTCGTGCGCCGTGCCAAGGTCGGTCTGCGCGAAAATCGGGCGGCGAGCGGGTGCATCAGGGTGACTGTCGGCCTGGCGCATTCGGGTGCCGCTGGGGTTGAGGTCGTCAAAGCTGCTGATCTCACCCTCTGCGGTTTGTTGCGAGCCAAAGCGCAGCGAGCGCAGCCAGCCCATCATGCCCGGACGGCTGGCTTTTTGCGACGCGCTGTCCGCATGGCTGGTCAGCGGAACGAGGGTCGGCAGATCCTCTTGGGGATCAGCCTGCGCGGGGCTGGCAGGGTTCATCATGGTGCGCGTCTCCTTGCGTGGCAGCAACGCAAACAGCGCTCCTGCCGTCAATGTTCCAATACCGCCGCACAGCGCCAACCGTGCGGTTTCGCCCAGCGGCGGCGCTGCAGCGGGCAGCAGTTCTGCGATGCCATAAGCGCCGACAAATGCTTCGATCGAGGCCATCGGGATGAAACTGCTGGCAATGGCAGCGAGCACGCCACCGCCCACGCCAATCAGCCCTGCATGGGCGGCGGGCGATAATGCGCTTGTCGCTGGCTCCTGCGGATCGTCGTGAATGGTCATAACCTGTTCTGTCAACCGCACTTCAGGCCGCACTCGGCATGCGGCTTCCAATAGGTGTTGTTAGCATGCTTTGGTAAACGGGTTGATAACGTTGAATGTTGCGATCCCAGTTGCGTTCGCTGGCGACAAAGGCGCGCGCGGCATCGCGCCGCGTGTCCCATGTGCCCCGCGCATCGATCAGATTGGCGATAGCGGCGGCGATTGCAGGTGGATCGTCTGGCGCAAACAAGCTGCCGGTGACGCCGTGGGTGATCAGCTCGCGGTGACCGCCGACATCGGATGCGGCAACCAGCCGTCCCTGAGCCATCGCCTCGAGCGGCTTGAGCGGGGTCACCGTCTCGGTCAGCCGCATTGCCTTGCGCGGATAGACCATGATGTCGATCAGGCCGTAGTAATGTTCGACCTCATGGTGGGGCACGCGACCGATGAAGTGGATGGCATTGCGCGCGGTCGATGCCTCAGCCTGCACGCGCAAAGTCGCCTCTGCCGGTCCGCCTCCTACCAGCACCAGCGCGACGTCGGGGTTGCGTTCCAGCATCAGCGGCATGGCCGCGATCAGATCGTCGAGCCCCTCATAGGGGTAAAAGCTGCCGATGAAGCCAATCACGGTCTTGCCCGTCAGACCCAGCGCGGCTGCACGCGCGGGATCAGCCGGAGCGGGGTTGCCGAACAGGTCCATGTCAACGCCGTTGGGCGATACCATGATCTTGCCAGGATCCACGCCGCGGCCGACCAGATCGTCGCGCAGCCCTTCGCAGATCACCGCAACCGCATCAGCCCCCTTGATCACATGGTTTTCCAGCTGGCGGGTCATCCGGTATTTGGGCGATCCTTCGCGCCCGGTGCCATTGCCAACGGCGGCATCTTCCCAGAACGCCCTGATTTCATAGAGCACCGGCAGGTTCAGCCGCCGCCCGGCGCGAAGCGCGGCGAGGCCGTCGAGCATCGGCGAATGGGCATGCAGCACGTCAGGCCGCCAGTCGCGCGCGACGCGCTCAATCGAGCGTGCAAGCGTCGCGACATCGCGCCATTCGCGCCAGCCCGGCGGTCCGGCGACCGCATCGAGCGTGCGGTGAAAGGTCAGCCCGTCGTGGGTTTCAACTGGCGCGACGGCGCTGCCGGGTGCCAAAGAACTGTTGTGGCGGATGCTGGTCACGCCCATGATGTCCATTCCGGCGCGCTGCTGCGCGGTCATGATTGCGCGGGTGCGAAACGCATAGCCACTGTGCAGTGGCAGGCTGTGATCAAGAACGTGCAATATCCGCATCATGATGGGCAAGCCTATGGTGGAAAAGGATTAACGCAGCGTCAACCCATTGCCGCTATCCCTTTGAAGGAATGGCAGCCAGACGCGCTTATGTCAGCGCGCATCAGGAATGTAACCCGCTAGATGGTCGACAATTTTGCCATTGCCCTGTCTCATCTGTTGATTGCGCTGACGATTTGGCGGCTTTTGCCGCGTCACGACCTTGATACAGAGCCACCGCCTCCGGCTGAAGAGGGAGACGGCGGCTTTTTGATGCCCGGGCGGGCCGGACGATCAGGTGGAACCGGTGTCAGCCACCAGCCGGCCAGTCGCCAACCGGGGGGCGCGCACGATGCGTGATCTGGCTTTCGTTGGCTTTTTGATGGCGTTTCTGGCGATGGGGCTGAAGCGTCCCTTCATCTTCGTGCTCGCCTATGCCTATATCGATATCGTCGCACCGCAGCGGCTGAGCTACTGGATGCTCAATGCGGTACCAGTGTCGCTGATCGTGTTTGCGCTCGCCTTTCTCGGCTGGTTGTTGGTCGATGACAAACGCGACACCCGGTTGTCCTTCAGGCAGGCAGTGATGGCGATGCTGCTGGTCTATTGCGCCTACACCACCAGCGTCGCCGATTTCCCTATCGATGCGCAGGGCAAATGGGACTGGGTGTGGAAGGCACTGGTCTTTGCCATATTTCTGCCGCTGACGTTGCGCACTAAACTGCGGATTGAGGCGCTAGCGCTGATGATGGTGCTTTGCGCCAGTTCGATCATCATTACCGGCGGTATAAAGACGGTGGCATCGGGCGGCGGGGGCTATGGGGTCATGCGGCTGCTCGTGGATGATAACAGCGGCCTGTATGAAGGGTCGATCATCTCGACCGTGGCGATTTGCATCATCCCGCTGATTCTGTGGCTGGCACGCCATGGCACTGTGTTTCCCTCCGACTGGCGGGTGAAGCTGTTCGCCTATGCGCTGGTTGGCGCGTGCCTGCTGATCCCCATCGGCACGCAAGCGCGCACCGGGCTCGTTTGCATCGCGGTGATGGCGATGCTGGCGCTGCGCTTCGTGAAATATCGGTTCGTTTATGCGGGACTGGCGGCAATGCTCGCGGTCATGGCCATTCCATTGCTGCCACAGGCCTATACCGACCGAATGGCGACCATCGGCTCCTATCAATCCGACCAGTCGGCCTCTACCCGCGTCGCCGTCTGGGCGTGGACCTGGGAGTATGTGCAGAGCAACCCATTGGGCGGCGGTTTTGAAGCGTATCTGCAAAACAAGGTCAAGTTCGACACTGTCGAGGCCACAAGCGACGGCACCAGAACCCAGATCGAGCGTCAGCAAGTGGTCGACGAAGGCCGCGCCTATCATTCGAGCTATTTCGAGATGCTCGGAGAACAAGGCTTTGCCGGGCTGCTGATGTGGCTGATCATCCACGCCGGGGGTATCTGGCGAATGGAGATGGTGCAGCGCATGTACCGGCGGCGTAACCGTGCAGAGGAGCAATGGGTCGCACCGCTGGCGCTGGCGCTACAAAATGGCCAGATCATCTACATGATCGGGTCGCTGTTCGTCGGCATTGCGTTCCAGCCGTTTATCTACATGCTCATCGCGCTGCAGATTGGCCTCGATACCTATCTGTCGCGTCGCCGCAAAGAGGCCGCCGGGCAGCCAACGATGGGCCAGAAAAGCCCCAGTTTGCTTGCATGAGGCGCAAAGGCCCCCTAATTGCGTCGCATGTCTGCCAAACCTGCACCTGAAACCGCCCCCATTCTGCCCACACCTCTGACCGCCGATAACTTCGAAGAACGGGCCTTAGGTTTGTGGAATTGGATCAGCAGCAGCTCCATCGAGATTGCCATTGCGGTTGGCGTCGGCACCGCGATTTATCTTGTCCTCGGTTATGCCAAGCGTCGTGCGCGGTTGTTTGCTGACAAGCAGGACGACCGGCTGTCGCTGGCCGCGATCACAGCGCGGACGCTGTGTAAAACCAAGCAGTATTTCTTGATCATGGTTTCGGCGCGGCTGGTGGTCGGCTTTTCCGATGCACCCGAAGGCATGTACCAGGTCACCAGCTTTCTGTTTACGGTTGCTGCCGTGTTCCAGACCGCGATCTGGGCGCGCGAGATTATCCTTGGGCTGATCGAGCGGCGCGCATCAAACAGCCATGATGGCAGCACCGAAACGCTGGCCAATGCGATGTCGCTGATCAAGCTGCTGGTCACCGTCATCCTGTTTGCGATTGCCACGATCACGGTGCTCGACAATCTTGGTGTGAACGTCAACGGCCTGATCGCTGGTCTTGGTATTGGCGGTATCGCCATTGGTCTTGCAGCGCAGGGCATTTTCTCCGATCTGTTTGCGGCGCTATCGATTATCTTCGACAAGCCGTTCATTCGCGGTGAAACCATTGGGTTCGACAACACCATCGCAACGGTCGAGAAGATCGGCTTAAAAAGCGCGCGGCTGCGCTCGCTCACGGGCGAGGAAATCATCATCTCCAACACCAATCTGCTGTCGAAAGAGATCATCAATTATTCACGGCTCAGCCGTCGCCGCACACGCTACAAGATTGGGCTGATTTACCAGACCAAGCCAGATCAGGCGCGACGGGTGCCCGGCATATTGAAAGAGATCGTCGAAAGCGCCGATGCGGTGTTCATTCGCTGCGGTTTTGTCGGCTTCGGCGCAAGCTCGATCGATTTCGAGCTGGATTTCGACATTATGAGCCCAGATTTCGAGGTCGTGTTCCAGGGGCGGCATACCATTGGACTGGCGATACTGGAACGCTTCAACGCCGAAGGGTTTGAATTCGCCTATCCCACGCAGACCACGTTTACCGCAGATCCCGATGGCACGATGATCTTGCCGTACCCTGCAGGCGGCTATGGCGCTGCCGCTTCCTGACGTTTCGAAGATTATGATTCGCGGTCCCATGCTCGCGTTTCCGTTTGCGTAAAGTGCAGCAGCGCCTGACAATGCCGTAGCGGAAGCTAGCAGGGGCTTGTGCATCGGGCCAGGAACGCCCAAAAGATGCGAGGATCAGCCCCGCGCAGGCCTGCCACGTAGGCGAGCCGCACAAGGCGGCGTTGCAGGAGAGAGAAACATGAGCGCAATTTCCCCGCAAGAGATGCAGGGCCGGGTTGGCGAGCAACTGGGCACATCTGAATGGCTGCTGGTCGATCAGGAAATGATCAACAAATTCGCCGATGCGACCGGCGATCATCAGTTCATCCATGTCAATGAAGAGATGGCCAAGATGACGCCGTTTGGCGGCACCATCGCGCACGGCTTCCTAACACTCTCGCTGTTCCCGGTGCTGATGCAGAAATCGGATTGCCCGAATGTCGAGGGCGTCAAGATGGGCGTCAACTATGGTGGCAACAAGGTGCGTTTCCTCGCCCCGGTCCGCTCAGGCAAGCGCGTGCGCGGCCATTTCAAGCTGCTCGAACTCGACGAAAAGCGCCCGGGCCAGTGGCAGCAGACGCTTGAATTTTCAATCGAGATCGAAGGCGAGGACAAGCCCGCGCTGATGGCCGAATGGATCAGCCAGTTTTTCGTCTGAACGGGAAAGCGGCAATTCATGTCTCGGATCGAACCACTCGCCAAGCCTTATCCTACTGAGTTCAATGCCCAGATGGACGTGCTGATGCGCGGTGCGGATCCGTTGGTGTTGTTTACCACGCTGGCCAGGCATGACCGTGCTTGGCGCAAATTTGGTGGCGGGTCCTTGCTCGACCGGCACAGCCCGCTTGCCTTGCGCCAGCGTGAGATTGTCATCGCTCGCACCACTGCCCGTTGCGGTTGCGAATATGAATGGGGCGTCCACATTGCAGGATTCGCCAGTCATGTCGGGCTGACCGATGCGCAGGTGTACGCCACTGTGCATGGATCAAGTGATGACCCGGCCTGGTCCACTGAAGAACAGGTGTTGATTGCAACGGTCGATACGCTGATTGACCATAAAGTGTTGAACGACCTTGAGTGGCATAACTTGCGGCATCATTTTAGCGAAGAGCAGGTGTTGGAGGTTATCCAGATCGTCGCTTTCTACCACGGCGTGGCACTTATTTGCGGCGCGCTGGATCTACCCCTTGAAACCAATGCGGCGCGTTTTCCTGCCGCCTGAAGGAGACTATCCCATGCGTGATGCAGTTATCGTATCGACCGCCCGTACCCCGATTGGCAAAGCCTATCGCGGCGGGTTCAACGCCACCCCGTCGCCAACGCTGGCTGCGCATTCAATCCGTGCGGCGGTGGAGCGCGCCGGTATCGAAGGCGGGCAGGTGGATGACGTCGTCTATGGCGCCGCGCTCCAGCAGGGTGTGCAGCACACCATCGGCCGCACCGCCGCGTTGCGTGCAGGGCTGCCGGTGACCGTTGCGGGCATGTCGATTGATCGGCAGTGCTCGTCAGGCGTGATGGCAATCGCCACTGCCGCCAAGCAGGTGATCGTTGACCGGATGGACATTGTCGTCGCAGGCGGGGTCGAATCGATCTCGATGGTGCAGACGCCCGAAATGCGCGTAGCTCCTGATCCCGAGCTGCTGGCGATGCATGGCAACGTTTATATGCCAATGCTGCAGACCGCCGAGACGGTGGCTGCGCGATACAGCATCAGCCGCGACCGGCAGGACGAATATGCCTACCGCTCGCAGATGCGCACCGCTGCCGCGCAGGCCGCAGGCAAGTTCGATGACGAAATCGTGCCGGTGACCGCAACCATGGCGTTCAAGAACAAGGAAACCGGTGAGGTCACAATGACCGAGGTGACGGTCGCCAAGGACGAGGGTAACCGCGCCGATACCACGCTTGAGGGCCTCAAAGGTCTGCAGCCGGTGATGGGGCCGGGGATGAACATCACTGCTGGCAATGCCAGCCAGTTGTCTGACGGAGCATCGTCTTGCGTCATCATGGAGGCCAAGATCGCCGAGCAGCGCGGACTTCAGCCGCTGGGCCGCTATGTCGGCATGGCTGCGGCTGGCACTGAACCTGACGAAATGGGCATCGGCCCTGTCTTTGCGGTGCCACAACTGCTCAAGCGTTTTGACCTCAGCGTCGATGACATAGGCCTGTGGGAACTGAACGAGGCGTTCGCGGTGCAGGTGCTGTACTGTCAGGACGTGCTCGGCATCCCTGATGAGCTGCTCAACGTCAATGGCGGCTCGATCTCTATCGGCCACCCCTATGGCATGACCGGCGCGCGCTGCACTGGCCACGCGCTGATTGAGGGCAAGCGTCGCGGCGCGAAATATGTCGTCGTCACGATGTGCGTTGGTGGCGGCATGGGCGCTGCCGGTCTGTTCGAGGTGTTCTGATTGCTTTGACGGGCGTCCGTTGCTGACCCTTGGTCGGTAGCGGACGCCCGGAACGCCTGCCATGTTCGTCCGTAGGTTCTGTGTCACAATCACAGGAGACAGCGATGTCGGACACACATGAAACTTTGGACGCATTCTGGTCCGCGCTTGAGAGCAGCCCGTTCCTGATGCTCGGCCTGCCCGCGCAGGTGGCGCACAGCCAGCCAATGACCGCGCAGTTTGATTCGCATAGCGGACCAATCTGGTTCTACACCACGCGCAGCAACCGGCTGGTCGAGGGGCTAACCTCAACCAGCGATGCAATGGCGCAATATGTTGGCGAAGATCACAAGCTGTTCGCCTGCATTTCGGGGACGCTCACCGTCGATACCGACCCTTCCATTGTCGATCGCTTCTGGACCGATATGGTCGATGCCTGGTATTCGGGCGGCAAAGCTGATCCCGATCTGGTGATGCTGCGCTTCGATCTTGCCCATGCGGAAATCTGGCAGGCCGATATGTCGCTCGTGGGTCAGCTCAAGATGATCTTTGGTGGCGAAGTCGCGCGCGATGATCTCGCCGGTAAGCACGTCGAAACCGCGCTTTGAACGATAACGATCAGCCGGGCAGGCTGATCATGCCATCCTTGTAGACGAAACCTCCGGCCCGGTCCTTCTTCAGCAGGGCCGGGCCATCAAGATCTACCCAATCTGCGGTTTGCGCGAGATGGAACGCGGGGTGGATGCCGAGACTCGTCGAGAGCATGCAGCCAACAACCGTCTTCAGTCCGCGCGCCTTGGCAGCGGCGTTCAAACGCAGCGCTTCGGTCAGGCCGCCAGCCTTGTCGAGCTTGATGTTGACCGCCTGAAACGTGCCGGCAATGCGCTCGATATCTTCTGCAACATGGCAACTTTCATCGGCGCAGAACGGCAGAGGCGATGACACGCCGTCAAGGTCTTCCTCAAACCCTGCCTCGACCGGCTGTTCAATCAGCTCAACGCCAAGCTTTTTCAGCGCGCCCGCCATTTCTTCAAGGTCCACCTCTGCCCATGCCTCGTTGGCGTCGACAATCAGTCGCGCATCGGGCGCACCGATCCGCACGGCGGCGACGCGCAACAGATCGTCCTCACCATTGAGCTTGAGCTTGAGCAGGGGAAAGCCTTTCGATGCAGCCTTTTTGGCGTCGGCCTTCATGACTTCCGGCTCGTTCAGCGAGATCGTGTAAGCCGTGACCAAAGGCTTGGGTTCCGGCAGACTTGCCAACTGCCACAAAGGCTTGCCGGTGGCTTTGACCTCAAGATCCCACAAGGCTGCATCAAGCGCGTTGCGTGCCGCGCCTTCCATCATAGATTTGAGCAGGTCCTCGCGCGAGATCGCACGGTTCTGTTTGCAACGCATGTCGATGGCTTCGGCGCACAGTTCGGCGGTCTCGCCCTCGTAATAGATCGGCGTGCCTTCGCCGCAGCCGACATGCGTGCCGTCGGTGACCTCGCAATAGACGACATCGACGTCGGTCTTGGCGCCGCGGCTGATGATGAAACTGCCGTTCACGGCAAAGCGCTCGACGCGCACGGTCTTTAAGCTGATCATGCGGGTTCGATTAGGCGGGTCGGGTGGGCAGGGCAAGGCTCAACATCGCCTTGCCGCTCATTCGCCCACCACCGGCTCAATTGTGCTTGGCGATCCATTCCTCGACCACCGGCGCGATCTTGTCCCGCCATTTGCTGCCGTTGAAAATTCCGTAATGGCCAACGCTTTCGGCCATATAATATTTCTTGCGCGTCGTAGGCAGCTTGGGCGCGAGGGTCAGTGCGGCGCGGGTCTGGCCAAGGCCGCTGATGTCGTCACGCTCGCCCTCGATGGCCAGCAGGGCGATGTCGGTGATCGCAGCCGGGTCGACCCGCTTGCCCTTATGCATGAACTCGCCTTTGGGCAGGCTGTGCGTCTGAAAGACGTTCTCGACTGTTTGCAGATAGAATTCAGAAGTCATGTCGCAGATCGAGCGATACTCGTCATAAAAATCCTTGGTCGAATCGGCGCTTTCCCCGTCGCCTGCGACCAGATGCTTGAACAACTCCCAATGGCTCATCATGTGGTTGCCGAGATTCATCGACATGAATCCGGCAAGTTGCATGAAGCCGGGATAGACGCGGCGGCCTGACCCCTTGTAGCGGAACGGTACGGTGGCGATGACATTGTGTTCAAACCACGCCAGCGGCCGCTTGGTGGCCATGATGTTGACAGCAGTCGGGGCTTCGCGCGTATCGATTGGCCCGCCCATCATCGTCAGCGTCTTGGGGCGACAGGGGTGCTTGTCAGCGGCCATCAGCGCGGCGGCGGCAAAGCAGGGCACAGAGGGCTGGCAGACGGCCAGCATGTGCGCGCCAGGGCCGATATGTTCGAGAAAGCCAACCAGATAGTCGATATAGTCATCAAGATCGAACCGGCCCTCGTGCAACGGCACATCGCGTGCATCGTGCCAGTCGGTCACATAAACCTCGTGCCCGGGGATCATCCGCGCAACGGTGCCGCGCAGGAGTGTCGCAAAATGGCCCGACATCGGTGCGACGATCAACAGCCTGGGTGCATCATCGGCAAGTCGATCATGACGAAAACGCAGCAACTGGCAAAATCCGCGTTCCAGCACGATCTCTTCGGTCACTGGTGACGGCGTGCCGTCAATATCGACATGGGTGATGTTGAATGTCGGCTTGCCGCGCGGCGCAGAGGCATGGGCGAACACCTCAAGCGCAGACGCCATCATCGGGCTGCCGCCGAAATAGCCCATCGGGTTGGTCGGGCTGCTCAACAGGTTGGCACTCATCGTGGCAAATGCGCTGGCACTGGCCAGAAACGACCTTTGCATTTCATAGGCATGGTAAAGCATCAAAATCCCCTGCAAAAACCAACGGTGCCGCTTTGCGCGTCTGTGTGGCGTCGGCTCTCTTACGGCAATGTTGCGCTGCACAAACAAAATTACAAGTAAATTGCGCGCACTTAACGGTGAAGCGTTCGCAGGGAATTGCTAGCACATCATGGTTGACACATCGGTTTCAGCAGCTTGCCTGCCGCCGCTGTCCGTGCCGCTGCGATACCTGCTGCCCAAAGTCGTTGAGTAGGTCTGGCAGGCCTGCTAGGCGCAGGCGCATGGCAGAAGAACACGCATCACCCGCTCAGCACTCTGGAGAAATCGCGCAGAATGACGGCGCAGTGTCCGATGCGGCATCACTAGGGCGCGGTCGGCGACGGGGCAGGGCAAAACGCGAACGCGGCAGCCCCAAGCAGCTTGGCAATCTGGCGATGATCGTGCGCTTTGCCTCCGCTTATCCGCGGATGATCGTCTGCGCGCTGCTCGCGCTGCTGGTGGCGGCAGCGGCGACCCTCGCGATTCCTGCCGGTTTCAAGATGGTGATCGATCGCGGCTTTGATGCAGGCGGCAGCGCCGACGACATTGGCCGCTGGTTCCGTTATCTGTTCCTGATCACGATCGTGCTGGGCCTGTCCACCGCGCTGCGTTTTTACTTCGTGTCGTGGTTGGGCGAGCGCGTGGTGGCCGATATCCGGCTGGCGGTGCAACGCAACCTGCTGAGGCTGGCACCCAGCTTTTTCGAATCCAACCGGCCATCGGAAATCGCCTCGCGCATGACGGCGGATACGGCGGTGGTTGAACAGGTGGTCGGCACCACGGTGTCGGTCGCGCTGCGCAACGTGGTCGTCGGCATCGGCGGGATCATCTATCTGCTGTCGCTCGCGCCGAAACTGACCGGCATGCTGCTGCTTGGCATTCCGGTGATCGTGCTGCCGATCGTGTTCATCGGGCGCAAGCTTGAAAAGGTCGCCCGCTCCAGCCAGGACCGGGTCGCCAATGTCGGTGCGACGACCACCGAGGTGCTGGGCGCGATGAAGATCGTGCAAGCCTTCGGGCAGGAGCAGCGCGAGGCGGCACGCTTTGGCGAGGCGGTCGAAACGACCTTCGCCACCGCGAGGCGGCGGATCACGCTGCGCGCCTTGATGACCGCCATTGTCATCACCCTGATTTTCGGTGCGATCACCATGATCATGTGGCAGGGCGCAGTCGATGTGATCGAAGGGCGGCTTTCGGGCGGTGACATTGCGGCGTTCGTGCTGACCGGCGGTCTGGTTGCAGGTGCCTTTGGCGCATTGACCGAGGTCTATAGCGATCTGTTGCGCGCTGCAGGCGCTTCCGGGCGGCTGAACGAGTTGCTCAACGAACAGCCCGAAATTCGTGCTCCTGCCCAGCCAATCGTGCTGCCAGAGCCGCCGCGCGGCCAGATCAGCTATCAAAATGTCAGCTTTGCTTATCCCACGCGGCCCGAGACGCTGGCGCTCAAGGACTTTTCGCTGCAGGTGACCCCGGGCGAAACAGTCGCGGTGGTCGGACCGTCGGGCGCGGGCAAATCGACGTTGTTTCAGCTCGCCCAGCGCTTTTACGATCCGCAGGCCGGGTCGGTGCGCGTCGATGGCGTGGGGCTGCCCTCGGCAGACCCCAAAGCGGTGCGCGAGCGCATGGCGTTCGTGCCTCAGGAAAGCGTGCTTTTTGCGGCCAGCGCGCGCGACAATCTGCGCTATGGCAATTGGGCGGCGAGCGATGAGGATATCTGGGACGCCGCACGCGCTGCGAATGCCGAAGAGTTCCTGGTCAAGCTGCCCGATGGCCTGGATACCTTCATGGGCGAAGGCGGGGCGCGGCTTTCGGGTGGCCAGCGCCAGCGGATTTCGATTGCGCGCGCGCTGCTGCGCAATGCGCCGATCCTGCTGCTCGATGAGGCCACTTCGGCGCTCGATGCCGAGAGCGAAAAGCTGGTGCAGACCGCACTCGAACGGCTGATGCAGGGGCGCACCACACTGGTGATCGCGCACCGGCTCGCCACGATCCGTTCGGCAGACCGAATCATTGTGATGAACGACGGTGCCATCGTCGAGCAAGGCACGCACGACCAGCTGTTTGCGCGGGGCGGCCTGTATGCGCGGCTTGCCAGCCTGCAGTTCAACGAAGGCCCGATTGCCGCAGAATAATGGCTGAGGACCCGCACCCGAGGCGGGCAGCGATCCGCCGTTTTTTCGCGGTTGCCTCGCTGTTCTTCTTTTTGGGCACCGGCGCGTTTGTTAGCGATTCGCCGATCCCGCGCAACGACAGCCAGCAGGTAGCGCTGCGCCGCCCGGTTGATCTGCCAGGCTTGCCGCTGGCGCTGGGCACAGGTGAGCTGGTGCTGGTTGATGGCTGGGAGCTGTCGAGCAATAACAGTGATTTCGGCGGTTTTTCTGCCCTATTTGCGCAAGGCGACGGGCGGTTGCTGGCACTGACTGATGGTGCGGTGCTGGCAGGCTTTACCATCACCGACGGCGCGATCGCTGCCGAAAGCTTTGTTGCGCCGTTGCCTATCCGCAAGGGCGAACGGGCAACCAAGTCGGATCAGGATGCCGAAAGCCTGACCTTTGATCCGGTCAGCGGCCGTTTCTGGGTGGGCTATGAGCAGATCCACCGCATCCGGCGGTTCTCGCCCGGATTTGGCCGGGCAGAGGCGAGTGCGCAGCCGCTGCCGATGCGCGACTGGCCGAAAAACGGCGGGGCGGAAGCAATTGCCCGGCTGCCTGATGGTCGCTTTCTGGTGTTCGCCGAGGCGCGTTATATGACCGAGGGCATCACCGATGCGCTGATCTTTGCGACCGACCCTGCCGAGCCGGGAGCAGCCTATGCGCGCTTTGGCTATCGTCCGCCTGACGGCTACCGGATCACCGACATTGCGCAACTGCCGGACGGCAGGCTGATCGCGCTGCATCGCCGCTTTGCGCTCGCCTCGGGGGTGTCTGCGAAAATTGGCCTGATCGACCTTGCGGACGTGCAGGCTGACGCCGTCGTCAGTCCGCGCATCATTGCCACGCTCGCACCACCGTTACCGGTCGACAATATGGAAGGCATTGCCGTAGAGAGCCAGGGACAACAGGCGATTGTATGGATAATATCGGACGACAATTTCAATGCATTCCAGCGCAGCCTGCTGCTGAAATTCGTGTTCAGCGCGGCACCCGCTTTGCCACAATCTTGATTTCGGCAATGCCCTTGGGATCATACAGCCGCGAGACCTGGACTGCTGTCCAGCTCGTGTAAGGTGGCACCACATAGGATTTGTGCACCTTGGACATCGTGGCAAGTTGCGCGTCTATGTCTGTGTGATAGCTGGTGATATCGACCACATCTTCCCATGAGACGCCGGCCCGGATCAAAATGCTGCTGATATTCTGATAGGCGCGATCAAACGCAGCTTCATCATCGCCCGGGCCAACCACGACACCCGACAGATAGACGGTGCCATCGGGGAGGATCACAGCATCGCTGAACCCCGCGCTCTCCTGAAAGGCGCGATATTCAGGGTTTTCTGAATATAGAACTTCGGCGAGGGTGCGGGTGCCGGCAGACGCGGGCACCACGCAAGCTGTCAGCACCAGCGCACCAGCGATCAGCCTGGCGCGCTGCCCGGACATGTCAGGCGGCTGCCTTTTGCAGTTCGCGCTTCACCTTGACGGCGCTGGACGACAATTTCTCGTCATTGGTTTTGAGCAGCCAGTTATCGAGCCCGCCGACATGTTCAACCGAACGCAGACCGGCAGTCGAGACGCGGAACTTGAAGCTGCGATCGAGCTTTTCGCTCATCAGCGTGACGTTCTGCAGATTGGGCAGGAACACGCGCTTGGTCTTGTTGTTGGCGTGGGAGACATTGTGGCCCACCATCCGGCCTTTGCCGGTAAGTTCGCAAATCCGCGACATGATTATGGAATCCTGATGTATGCGTTGCATTTCTGAAAGACGGGCGGTTAGCGTCAGATGGTCTGTAAGTCAACCGCTCGCAACCGTCGATACGTCGTCTTTAGCCAAATTTGCTGGCAGCGCAAAGCCATTCTGGCTAGGCGAGGGTGCATGACCCTCGACCATGCCCGCAGGTTCGCCGCCATGGCGCTTGACCAGGCGCGACAGGCCGCCACGCTCGGCGAAGTGCCGGTGGGCGCTATCATCGTTCGGCAAGGTGTCGTCATAGGGCAGGGCCACAACCAGCCGCGTGCACTCAACGACCCGACGGCGCATGCCGAAATCATGGCGATCCGCGCCGCCTGCGCCGCGATTGGCAGCGAACGGCTCACGGGATGCGACCTGTGGGTGACGCTTGAGCCATGCGCGATGTGCGCCGGCGCGATCGCCCACGCGCGCATCGCGCGGCTATATTATGCCGCAAGCGACCCCAAGGGCGGAGCGGTGGCGCATGGGCCCAAGCTGTTCGCGCAGGCAACCGTGCTGCACAAGCCGGAGGTGTATGCGGGCGTGGGGGAGGAGGAAGCTGCTGCTGTGCTCAAGGAATTTTTCGCTGCGCGGCGTCAGGTTTGATAAACCGCACGCGCACTATCCGTCAGCGCTGCCATCGCACCTCGCCATGGTCCCGGCCCAAAACTGATCCGCTCGACCCCCAGGCTCGTCAACTCTTCAATTGTGGGCATCCCGTCAAAAAACATCGCGTTGACCGGCAGAACAGTCGACTGGCAAATCGCAGCCAACTGCTCAGCGCTGTCAAGCCCAGGCACAAAAAAGCCGCTAGCACCTGCAGCAGCATAGGCTTTGGCACGCACCAAAGCGGAGTCCAGCCGGTCTGTTTCCGGAATTGTTTCTCGCCCTGCATCCAGCCACACATCCGTTCGGGCATTAATGAACAGGTCTACACCACAGGCGTTGGCCGCTGCGCGCGCCGCTGCAATTCGCTCAGCTTGGAACTCGGCAGGATGCAATCCTGCGCCACCGATGATCTGATCTTCGAAATTAATGCCGACAACCCCGGTCGCGACAACACGGCGGATGTTCTCGCGCAGTGTTGCAGAGTCACGCGCATAACCGCCTTCAAAGTCGAGTGATACCGGCAGAGACGTGCTCGACACTATTCGAGCGGCGTTATCCAGCACCAATTCCAATGGCATTGCTTCTCCGTCCGAGGAACCAAAGGCGCCAGCGACCGACGCGCTACCGGTGGCCAAGGCTGATGCGCCACCTGCTGCCACTGCAGCAGCGCTGCCGGGATCCCAGATATTGATCAGCACCAACGGATTACCGTTGCGGTGCAGGGCGTGGAACTCGGCAGTTTTTTCGGCTTGACTGGTCATGGCGCTCTCCTTTTCCTGAGGAGGGCTGTCACTGACCCGATACAGACGCGTCCTGATTCATGTGATCAAACCGCGCCGATAACCGCCATCAATGCACAAATCGCGCCACCACATCCCTGTATGACCGCGACACCTTCACCTGCGCACCTGACTCCAGCACCAAAAAGCATTCGCCATTGGTGTGCGGCTTGACCTGGCGCACGAGCGCGAGATTGACGATGGTCGAGCGGTGCACGCGCTGGAAATTGCGTGGATCGAGGCGCTTTTCGAGGTCCTTCATCGTCTCGCGCAGGATGAGAGAATTGTCGCCGGTGTAAATGCACATATAATCGCCTGCAGCATCGATCCGCTCGATGGAATCAACATCGACGCGGAAAATCTGGCCACGATCCTTGATGTTGATCAGCTTTTCATAGCGGTTCGATGCGGCGTGTTCGTCATCCTCGGCAAAGTCGAGTGCATTCATGGCATCGGGGGCGACCTCGTTGAGCACGTTCATCAACTTGTCGGCCTCTTCGCGGCCCTTTTTGTCGCGAATTCGCTCGCGGATGCGCTCGATGGCATCGGCAAGCCGCACATCATCTACCGGTTTAAGCAGATAATCGACTGCCTGCGCTTCAAACGCTTTGACCGCATGTTCGGAATATGCGGTGCAGAACACCACCAGCGGCGGTTCAATGTCCATGATGCCCTTGACCACCGAGAAGCCATCGAAGCCGGGCATCTGGATGTCCAGAAACACCAGATCGGGCTTGAGTGTCTTGATCTTTCGGATTGCTTCCCGGCCATTCAGGCAGGTGTCGATAATTTCAATATCATCGAATTTCTCCAGCCGAAGCTGCATGCCCTGGATGGCGAGCTTTTCGTCGTCGACCAGGATGGTGCGGATGGTCATGCCTGTACCTGCCTTTGTTCGCGTGTTTCGAACGGAATTTCGATGATCACGCTGTAGCCGCCCCCGGGAGTTGATCGAGCCTCGAACCGGTGCCTGTCCTCATACGCCTGAGACAGCCTGTCCCTGATATTTGCCAGCCCGACCCCGGTTGAAGCAGTGGCGCTGCTGCCCTGCTGCTTCAGTCCGGGCCCTGTGTCGGTGACGGTAATACGCAGGGTCGATCCGATAAGTTGCGCCGAAATGTTGATATCTGCGCCGTCTTCTTTTGGTGTAACGGCGTATTTTATGGCGTTCTCAACCAAGGGTTGCAAGAGCAGTGATGGAAGCAGCGCGCTTGCGGCCACGGGCTCGATGTCGAAATGCGCGCGCAGCCGGTCTTCAAAACGCATCTTTTCAATGTCGAGATACAGCTTGAGCGTCTCCACCTCCTGCGCCAGCGTCACCCGCGCGGTCGGCTCGTTTGCCAATGTGTAGCGCAGGAACGAGGAGAGGCGCGAAAGCATCGCGTTGGCAGGCTCGGTCTGCTTGAGCAGCACCAAAGTCGAGATGCTGTTGAGCGTATTGAACAGGAAATGTGGGTTGAGCTGATAACGCAGCATGGCGAGTTGCGCGCTGGTTGCCTGGCTTTCCAGCCGCAGCATCTGGTCTTGCTGTTCTTCGATGCGCAGGAAAAAGTTGATCGCATAATAGAGCGCCGACCAGGCCCCAAGCAGTGTGAGATCGAGGTAGAACGCACCGAGCAGGATCGCGGTGAAATTGCTGTCGCTGCCTGGACGATACAGCGTGGCCACCCAGGCATCGACAAAGGCGTAGAGCGCCGAGCCGGTGAGCAGCACCAGCAGCGTTACCCCCCAGGTGACCAAAGGCTGCCTGTCGATCAAAGTGCGGTAGATGACGCCCATCACCAGCGAGATCGAATAGCCGGTGATCGTGGCAATGATGATCGGCACCAGAAACGACAGCGGTTGGCCATTGGCGAGGCCGGATAATCCGCGCAGCGCCAGCGCGCCCGCCCAGCCCAAAGTCTGCAGGTTCCAGAACGCCCGGTTCTTGTTGGCAAAGAACGGTGTCGGCTTGAAGGGCAGCATCGCCATGGTCACAAGGGCTTAGCCGGATTTGCGCCACCGCCACAGATTTTTTTGCATCATCCCGCCGCTTCGATTAGGTTGGAATCACAAATACAAAGAGGATGCCCGAGCATGAGCGAGACTGTCGATACACTGGAGCACGAAGCGCGCGCCGGTTTTTCCGCAATGGTGGATGGCACGCAGGAAGATTGGGCGATCATTGCGGGCCAGTATTTTGCATTCGCCACTGGCCTGCCTGACCGGGTGCTGGCGCACCTGCGGCTGCTTGATGGCGATTTTGGCGGCTTTCCCATCGACCGTTTGCAGCACAGCCTGCAAACCGCGACCCGCGCGCATCGCGATGGCCGCGATGAGCAATATGTCGTGATGGCATTGCTTCACGATATCGGCGACACTTTGGGCAGCTACAATCATCCCGATGTCGCAGCCGCGATCATCAAGCCGTTCGTGTCGGACGAAGTGCACTGGATCTGCGCCAACCACGGCGCTTTTCAGGGCTATTATTACTTCCACTTCATCGGCGGCGACCGCAACCTGCGCGACAATTTCCGCGATCACCCGCATTTCAATGCCTGCGCCGAATTCTGCGAGAAATACGATCAGGCCGCATTCGATGCGGATTATGACAGCGAACCGCTGGCGTTCTTCGAACCGATGCTGCGCCGCGTGATGGCAAGGCCGCTTAAGTCAATGTATGCGAAGGCCGCTGAGGCGGCTTGATGGGTGCGCTGGGTTTCGGCGCCCGGGGGCCAGCACTTGGCGAGTGGCATTCTGCCCAGCGACATCCGTTCATCCTGAGCCTGTCGAAGGACCCGCGCGCACGCTGGCCGCATAACGAGGCCTTCGACAAGCTCATGCTGAGCGGATGTGGGGCGGCTTAGAGCTTTTCTGGATAAAAGCTGATGGGGTGGACGCCCCCCGACGGCATCTATGTGCCAAAGTGGAGGTGTTGATTCACTACTGAGGGAGGCGTCCGTGTCGCAAGTTAGCACAATAGGTCTGGATATCGCCAAGAACGTTTTTCATGCGCACGGT
>NZ_JBGTFM010000254.1:0-10490 GCF_041747255.1 Blastomonas sp.
GACCGCGCGATCGCCGCTGCGGTGCTGCCCGCGCTTGCCGACGCAATGCCCGATTGCGAATTGCGCGGCGATGCCGAGGCACGCGCCATCGAGCCGCGCCTGACGTCCGCCAGCGACGATGACTGGGGCACCGAATATCTCGATGCCATCGCCTCGGTGAAGCTTGTCGACGGGCTCGATGACGCCATTGCCTTCGTTACCGAACATTCGTCCGGCCACACCGATGCGATCCTGACCCGCGATGCCGAGGCGGCGCTCGCGTTCATGCTCGCCATCGACAGCGCGGTGGTGATGCACAATGCCTCCACCCAGTTTTCCGATGGCGGCGAATTCGGCATGGGGGCCGAAATCGGCATTGCTACCGGCAAGATGCACGCGCGCGGACCGGTTGGCCTTGAGCAGCTCACCAGCTACAAATATCTCGTCCACGGCGCGGGCCAGACGCGGCCGTAACGCCTAGACTGCTCTGCACCTGTCCCTCGCCACAATCGAAAGGTCGTCATGAATTCGGAAACCGCTATTTCGCTGGGCGGCTATTTTGTGCTGATGCTGGGGATCGGCCTGTACGCCTGGCGCAAATCGACCAGCAATGTCTCCGAATTCATGCTGGGCGGCCGTCAGCTCCCACCGGCGGTGGCGGCGCTTTCGGCCGGGGCGTCGGATATGAGCGGCTGGATGCTGATGGGCTTGCCCGGCGCGGTCTATCTTGCGGGGTCCAGCGCGGTGTGGATCGCGGTGGGGCTTACCATCGGCGCATGGGCCAACTACCGCCTCGTCGCGCCGCGCTTGCGCAGCTATACCGAAATTGCCGACGACGCGCTCACCATCCCCGATTATCTTGAGAAGCGCTTTGCCGACAACAGCCGCGCGCTGCGGGTGATCGCCTCGCTGGTGATTGTCATCTTCTTCACGCTCTATACCTCGGCGGGGCTGGTCGCGGGCGGCAAGCTGTTCGAAGCCTCGTTCGGCTATGACTATCGCTTCGGGCTGATGCTGACCGCATCGGTGGTGGTGCTCTACACGCTGTTCGGCGGCTTTCTGGCGGTCAGCCTGACCGATTTCGTGCAAGGCTGCATCATGTTCATCGCGCTCGTGCTGGTGCCAATCGTGACCATCTCCTATCTCGGCGGCTGGTCCGAGACGCAAGCCGAGGTGACCGCGCTCAACCCGGACTATTTCAACTGGTTCGCAGGCGTCAGCACGATTGGCATCATATCCAGCCTTGCCTGGGGTCTGGGCTATTTCGGCCAGCCGCACATCATCGTCCGGTTCATGGCGGTGCGTTCGGTGGCAGACATGCCCATGATGCGGCGCATCGGCATGTCGTGGATGATCGTAACCGTCATCGGCTCGGTGCTGTGCGGCATCGCCGGGCTGGCCTATGTCACGCGCACCGGGACCGCGCTGACCGACCCCGAGACGATCTTTATCGTTCTGTCGCAGACGTTGTTTCATCCCTATATCACCGGCTTCCTGCTCGCTGCGATCCTGGCGGCAATCATGAGCACGATCTCGTCGCAACTGCTCGTCTCGTCGAGCTCACTGACCGAGGATTTCTACAAGACATTCTTGCGGTCTGCGGCAAGCCAGCGCGAACTGGTGATGGTCGGCCGCGCCGCGACGCTGAGCGTGGCGGTGGTCGCGGCGTTCCTCGCAATGGACCGCTCGAGCAACATCCTGTCGCTGGTGAGCAATGCCTGGGCTGGCTTTGGCGCCGCCTTCGGCCCGGTCATCCTGCTCAGCCTACACTGGCGGCGGATGACGCGGCAAGGCGCGCTGGCGGGCATCGTCGGCGGCGCGCTCACCGTGCTGATCTGGCTTTACGCACCGTTCACGATCAACGGCCAGGCACCGACCGAGGTGATCTATGAGATCATCCCCGGATTCATCGTCTGCACCATCGCTGCGGTGGCGGTCAGCCACTTTGGCAAGCCCGCCCCCGCCGCGCTCGACAGGCACTTCGACGCCATGGCCGCGGCGCAGTCAGTCAGGAATGCAGGCTAACAGACGGGACATGAGGATGGGACAATCGACACGTTATGGTCTGGTTGGCATTGGCGGCCTGGCGTTGCTTACTGCGGTGCACTGGCTGCGCGATCAAGCGCTCGCGCCCGAACCGGTGCAAGACTATTTGCTCGGGGTCCTGCCCAATTTTGCGGCTGCCATTGCAATCACATTCGTGCTGCTGGGCATCTGGAGCGACGCAAAGCGCGAAGCTGGCTATGCGAAGACGAGACGCTCGTTTTTTATCTGCGCAGGCATCAGCGGCCTGGGCCTGATCGCGTGGGAGTTTTTTCAAACGACCAGTGATCGGCTGGTTTTCGATCTGCACGACATCGGTGCTACGCTCGTCGGCCTTGGTGTTTCTGCTCTTCTCTTTTTTGCAACCACCCGGCGTGAGCACGCGCCGCAGGTATAAGCTGAGCAATCTAACTTTGCGCTGCGTTGACGGGAGTCACCCCCGCATCATCCCTCAGAATGTCAACCACGTCTCAAAATTGCCGCGCGGGTCGCGGTCCTGATCGAGCGGCACGCCGATCTCGAAGCCAAAACCGAACCTCCGGGTCACTTGTGCACGAAATCCCCCGCCCGCAGTGGCCAGTTCGTGATTGGGGCCGCCGCGCAGGTTGGTGAGCCTGGCCGCATCGCCATAGCCATAAACCTGCAGGTCCTTGAGGAGACCCGCAATGCCGGGCACATCGACGCGCAGTTCGACCGATCCGGCGAGTGCATTGTCGCCCGCCTCTTCGCGGAAGAAATAGCCGCGCCCGAAGTTTGGCCCGCCAAAGCCGAATTCATCGCCCGCAAGCAGCGGTCGTGACGCAAACTGCGCCCGCAGATCAGTGCGCACGCTGAGCGGCCCGGTGATCGGGGAGATCACAGATCCGCTGAACTCGAGCAGCGTAAACCGGGAACTGCCATCAATGCGTGACGCGAGCGGGTCACCCTGCCGGGTCGATCCGAACCAGCCTGTGCCGTGCGTCATGTCGATGCGGCCAAACGCGCGCATCGCATCGACCCGGATGGTGCCATCGAGCCGCGCGGTCAGCGCCGATACCCTGTCGGAGCGCGAGCGCGTGCCATCGCTCGATTGCTCGGTATTGCGATAGGACATGCCGATTGCAGCGCCGAGCGACAGGTTGGGGGTGAGCAGCACCGGATTTTCGATCCAGGCCCTCACCCGCTCGCCTTGCCCGTCGAGCTCACGGCCCGTGTTCGCACCGACGGCATCGATCCTGGCGACGCTGCTCGACACGCCGATGCGCGTGCCCTCAGCATCGACCGGAACCGTATAGCCCAGCGACCCGAACACATATTCCTGCGGATTGGCCGGGGTGGTGATGGCAAAGCCCGTTACCTCGTCGCCATCGGTGATGACGCCGCGCTGGCGGATGCGCCCGCGCAATTTGACCGGGCCAATCGTGTCGCTGCCCCAGGTGTCGGCGGCGATCCGTGCTGAGGTTGCCGTCTCGCGCAGGCGGACAACGAGAATGTTCAGGCTGCCTTCCTGCTTCATCGCCGCCCTTACCACGCGGACACCGGGGACGGCCTCGGCCAGCAGGATGGCGCGCTGCAAATCGGCCCCGCGCACGGGCTTGCCGATGGCCAGCGGCGCGAACATGCGATCAACGAGGCTGTTTTGTGCGCCTTCGATGCGGACGGCATCAATGCGGCCCTCATCGATCCGCACCATCAGCACACCTGCCGATACGCTCTGCCGCTCGATGATCGCCTGCCCCAGCGGATAGCCCAGGCTGTGCAGCCGCGCGACGATGGCCTCGACAAGCGCGCGCTGGCCATTGACATCGAGGCTGCTCCCCAGGAACGGCGCGATTGCGGGCATGAAATCGGATTGCGAGAGCGCGTCCAGTCCGATCAGGCGCACCGCGCCAACCTGAACGCTCGCGGCTGTAGGGTCGACCGGCGATATCTCCAGCTCGTATGGCAATACCGGTGGTGGCAAAGGCTGCCGCACATCCTCCTGCGGCGTCGTTTCCGCTTCGGCAATCAGCGGATCGAGACGGTCTTCACCATCCTGCCCCAGCGCCGGACATGAGCTTGCAACAGCAAGGGCAACGGCAATGCCGATGGCAGCAGGACGGTTGGTCATGCCCGCGGGACTAGGTGAAGATGCTGAAAATCCCGTTAAAATGCAGGTATTTAATCATTCCGTAAGGGCATGGTGATTTAACCGCATGCTGAGGCTCGCTTGTTTGCGTCGGGCCTGGAACATGTGTGGGACGCACAATGACCAAATGGATTGCGATAAAAGCCGCAGCGGCACTGATGTTATCGGGCACCAGCCAGATGGCGATGGCGGCCAACGAGCGCTGGCGAATCAGCGAATCGAGCGGCCAGGTCATGGTGTTGCGCGGCGGCAGGCAAACGGTCGCATCGCGCGACAGCAGCCTGCAGCCGGGCGATGTCGTGCAGACCGGCGTCAGCGGACGCGCCGTCATGGCGCGCAACCGCGAGTTTGTCGTGGTCGCGCCGAACTCGCGGCTGAAAGTCCCGGCCGAGGACCAGACGGGGTTCACCCGCTGGTATCAGGAGGTTGGCAACGCGATCTTCAAGGTTCGCAAGCGCCCGACCCAGCATTATTCGGTCGAGACGCCGTATCTGGCTGCGGTGGTCAAGGGCACAACCTTCAGCGTTACTGTCGATGGATCAGGATCCAGCGTGCAGGTGGTCGAAGGCCTGGTCGAGGTCTCGACCCTGGGCGGCGAAGCGCGCGAAATGCTGGAGCCGGGCGATATCATCTCGGTCGGCGGTGATGAGCCCGGTCAGTTCCGTACCGATGATCCGGTCCCGGCGAATGCTACGGTAGCCACCGGTGGCGCGCAGATTGTCGAAGCAGTGACAGCGGATATCGGTCCACTCGCCGAGCGCACTGGCGGGCTGGTCACCGGCGATATGGCGACGTTTGCGCTTGTCGCAATCGCCGACATCGAAGAAGACGATCAACCCGAAGCGCCGCAATTGCCCGATCCTGTGGCCGTCGCTCCGCCCGAAGAGCCCGAGCCCGAGCCAGATCCAGAGCCTGCGCCTGCGCCTGCGCCAGAGCCTGAACCCGAGCCTGCTCCTGAACCAGAGCCAGCGCCCGAGCCTGCTCCTGAACCAGAGCCTGCGCCTGAACCCGAGCCTGCTCCTGAACCAGAGCCTGCGCCTGAACCGGAGCCTGAACCTGAACCGGAGCCTGAACCTGAACCGGAGCCAGAGCCAGAGCCCGAGCCCGAGCCCGAGCCCGAGCCTGAAGACCCGGGTGACGACGACGACGACGACGACGATGACGATGACGACGATGACGACGATGACGACGATGACGACGATGACGACGATGACGATGACGATGACGATGATGGCAAAGATGGCAAAGACGATAAAGACGATTGATCCGTCGCTGGCGATTGCGGGCTGACCCTTGGCGGCTGCGGTCGCCTCTGGTGGGTCGTTGACCCGCGCCGAGCGGTGGACGATCCTGGGGATCGCCGCTGCCATCGGCGTGTTGGCGATCTTCACGAACCTTGGCCTGTTCGAGCATGGCCTGCGTGGGGTACGCGACAGCGTGCGTCATCAGCAGGCGAGCGGCGAACTGCATATCGTCGAGATCGACGCCAAAAGCCTGCGCATGGTCGATAGCTGGCCCTGGCCACGGAGCGAACACGCCCGGCTCGTCGACGCGCTCACCAAAGCTGGCGCCAGAACCGTGGCGTTCGATGTCGATTTCTCAAGCAACTCGTCGCCAGCTGAGGACAAGGCACTGGCAGATGCACTGGCGTGTGCAGGTGGCGGGGTCATTCTGCCAACCTTCCGGCAGATCGGCAACACGCAGGATCGCGATTTAATCGAATCGTTGCCGATCGAGTCCTTTCGCGCGCACAGCTTTCTTGGTGCGGTCAGCATCCTGCCCGACAAGGACGGCTATGTCCGCAGTGCTCCGCTGGGCATCATCACGAAAAATACGCCGCGACCGTCGCTTTCCGCCTTGCTCGCCGGACATGCTGGCAGCGCTTTCGTCGATTTTCCGATCGACTTCTCGATCGATCCCGCCTCGATCCCCCGCCACAGCTTTGTCGATGTCAGCCGGGGCAATGGCGCGCGCGCGCTCGCGGGCAAGGATGTGCTGGTCGGCGCGACGTCGGTTGAACTGGGTGATCGCTACGCCGTCCCCCGCTATGGCGTGATCCCGGGCGTGGTCATCCAGGCGCTCGCGACCGAGACATTGCGCCAAGGATTGCCGTCGCGCATTCCAGGCATATTGATGCTGGCCCTGGGCCTGCTGGCCGCATGGTGGGTTACAGGTTCGATGCGCATGCGCCAGATCGGCCTGCGCTTTGCCATCGCCGCAACAGGTGGCCTGGTCGCAATCACCTTGCTTGAGGAATTTGCCGCGATGACCGGCGCGCTGGTCCCTGCCATGCTGGCAATCGTTGCCGCTGCGGTCCCTCGCGCCATGCTGATCTCGCTGGACAAGCGACGTGCGGCGGCCCGTATCGATCTCGACAGCGGTTTGCCCAATCGCAAGGGGTTGTGCAATCAGGCGCCGGAACGCGAAATTGTCGCCGGGGTGATTGACCGTTATGATGAGATCGCTGCCACTTTGGGGTCGGCGAGGATGGGAGCGTTCGTCGCGCGACTGTCAGAACGCGTGGCACCGGCGGTCGATGCCGACATCTACCGCATCGAGGAGCGCGTGATCGCATGGGTTGCGCACGATGAGATGAGCGACGACGTTATCGATCGGCTGCGAACTTTGTTGCTGCATCCTGTCGAGATTGATGGACGCAGGATCGACGTTCGCGTCGCCTTAGGGGTTTGCCGCACCGATGACGAGGGCAGTGTATCCCACGCAATCGATGCTGCGGCCGCTGCCGCAAGCAAGGCGCTCGAACTTGGGCTGTTCTGGAACAGCGCCAACCAGTCGGTGCTCGGCGAGGCCTATGATACGCTGTCGCTGATGGGCGAACTCGACGACGCTATCGATAACGGCGAGCTTGAGGTGCATTATCAGCCCAAATTGGCGCTCGCCAGCAACCGGGTCGAGAGCGCCGAAGCGCTGGTGAGATGGGTCCACCCGGTTTACGGGCGGATCGGGCCTGATGTTTTTATCCCGCTTGCCGAGCGCCACGACCGTATCGACCGTATGACGCTGATGGTCACGCGCGCCGCGCTCGAAACGATTGCCCGGATCGATGGCATTTCGGTCGCGGTCAATCTGTCGGCCAAGCTGCTGTTTGACGTGCGCTTCAATCGCGCGCTTGATGAGCTGCTGGAAGGCCACCCCCGTTCGGTGACATCGCTGATTTTTGAGGTCACCGAGTCGGCCGCGATGTCAGACATGGCCGCGGCGCGCACCGCGCTTGAGGCCCACCGTGCCCGCGGAATCACGATTTCAATGGATGACTATGGCACTGGCCAGTCGACGCTCAGTTACCTCAGGGAATTGCCGATCGCCGAGCTGAAGATCGACCGCATGTTCGTCCAGAATGTGCACATCAACGATGAAGACGCGGTGCTGGTGCGGTCAACCATCGAGCTTGCGCACAGGCTGGGCATTCGCGTTGTGGCAGAGGGCGTTGAAGATCAAGGTTGCATCGATTTCCTGCGCGAAGCCGGTTGCGATTACGTCCAGGGCTGGCTGGTTGGCAAGCCTATGCCACAAAGCGACTTTATTGCCATATGCCAACATAATGCGACGCTCGCAGCATAGGTAAATCGATAGAATGAATGGCTGGAGCTAAGGCGCCTCGCTGAGACGGTCGCTTTTGCTGAAGGCGGCGACGCGAAGCCTGCAGGACTTTCTATGATGCAAGCCGACGTGCGTGGCGCGGCTTGAAACTCGCTTTGAGTTTTGACCAGATCGATTTTTGTTGTTCGACCGGCAATGCCTGTCCGGTAACATGCAGCAAATAACGGGCGAGCAACAGCGCCTGGTTGCGCGTCATGACGATATTGTGCTCCTCAATCACCGCATTGTCCAAAGCGATGCGCGAGCGCGTGCATTCGATCTTCAGTCCGATGCCGCTCGCCATGTCAAAATGCGTCCAGCCGACCAGAGCGCGGGCTTGGCTTTGCGAACTTTTCTGTTCAGTGCCAGAAGGTTGCAGTTCATCATGCATCCGTTATCTCCCTGGTGGGAGTAGGTTACATTTCTGAGAATCTGTCAAGCGGCTTCATGAGCCGATCAAACACGTGTCAATCAGACGCGCTTTGGCCGCAGCACGACCCTTCGCATGACGCATCATCGATTTCGTCAATCTGGGCAAGCAAATCGGCAAATTCTCCCGGCAGAGGTCGCGCAGCGATATCACTGTACATTGCGCGCAGTCCTGATCCGATATGCGCCTGCCGCACAGACATGCGTCTAAAGTCCACGACCCGGAGGCTTTCGGGTGGCTGATCAGGGTAGGAGTGGTTGCGCGACATTATTGGTGTGTCCGATTTACTTGCCCCCTCGCCGTAAGGGTGCTGCCCAGTGTCCATCACGGGCGTTTAAGCCGCCAGTGCGTCCGCACCGGGGCTCAGCTTGTCGAGTTGTCCCAAAATGTCGCTCATTGCGCGGTCTGCAGGCCGGCGCTTGGCCTTGTCAGCCGCCGAAACTCCGCCTTCCATAATGCCCAGCAATGCGGTGCGCGCACGCGAAACCCGGCTTTTCATCGTGCCCACCGCACATTCGCAAATTTCCGCTGCCTCTTCATAGGAAAAGCCACCCGCGCCCACCAGAATGATTGCCTCGCGCTGGTCAGCGCCAAGCTTGAGCAATGCACAACGAAGGTCTTCGAGGTGAATTGGCGCCTGTTGGTCGGCATTGGCGGTCAGCGTGCGCTCGGCAACGCCTTCATCATATGGCGCAGAAAACTTGTTGCGTCGCATCTGCGAGATAAAGCAGTTGCGCAGGATCACGAACGTCCAGGCTCGCATCGACGTATCGGGGCGAAAACGCGCACGCGCCGCCCAAGCCTTGAGCATCGTATCTTGGACAAGATCGTCGGCAACATCGCGCTTGCCGCAAAGGCTGTAGCCAAATGCACGCAAATGCGGGATCACCTCGGCAAGCCGCAGCTTGAAGGTGTGATCATCAAGCGGCACAATGGGTTGGACCACCACATCGGCTTCAATGTCCGATTTTGTGCTGGCCATTGCCTGCTTACCGTCTATTTTTTGGATGATTGCCATCATTACGCCTCTCGATCGCCCTCAAGATACACAGCGCTTCCACCCCGCTTTACGTGGAAAAAGCGCAGGTTTGTGTGAAAAATCTTGAATCCCTACCACATTAACCCCGCGCAGGAGACAATGTTCCAATAATAAAATCAGGAACACTACTGCAACTGATGCGTTTCAGGCCTTGGTTCATGTTCAAACACGACCTTCTTAATCTAGGTTATATTCATAAGGAACGGCAAAAATGGTATCACATTCACGCTTGCGTATCGCAATAGTTGCTGGCTTGCTGGTCTCTGTGCTCTCGGCCTGCAACACGGTTTCCGGCGTTGGCCGCGATGTTGAATCGGTTGGCAAGACCTTGGACAAAGCTGCGAATTGACAGTCTCTGACCGGGACCAAAATTTCAAGAGGCACGAAGCGATTCGTGCCTCTTGTCATGTAGTGGCCATGCCGACGTCAGGCCCTGCCGCGCACCAGGTGCATCACAAGACTGACGACCAGGAACAGCAGGAACAGGAAGAACAGGATCTGGGCAATCCCGGCCATGCTTCCGGCAATACCGCCAAAGCCCATCACCCCGGCAATCACCGCGATCACTAAAAATATCAGCGCATAACGTAACATGGTTCATCTCCGTAATAGATGAACAGGTTACGCTGCACGGGGTCAATCCGTTCCCGATCGCGATACGACTGGAACCTTATCCGCGCATTGCCCGCTGCATCGGCTCGGATGTTACCGGATACCCAATGCCATCGGGCACGCACAGATGCGGCTGGCCATCGCGTTCTTCAATGAACGGCATCACCATGCAGCAAGGGAAGTCTGCGGTGTGCGCCACGGCGGCGTCAAAGCTGCCAAATTGCGCCAATCGTTCAAGATTGCGGCGGGTGGGAAAGATCAGCTTGACCCGGTCATCATCCGCCATCGCCACCACCTCTGCGGCGCTTGCCCAGAACAAATGGCGGTTTTCGGTATTGTCGACCTCGACCAGATGATCATGGCCCTCGCTGTGCGCGAGATAAAAGCGCGTATCGAACACCCGGCGCTCGTTGAACGGCGGCCGCCAGCGGGTGAACGGGGTGAGCGAGGCCAGATCAAACTGCCAGCCTGCATCGGCACACAGCGTCGAGAAGACCGCGCCTGCCAGCATCGCCGCGCGCGCATCGGCCAGCGCCTCGCGTGCCGGATGCTCGACAAAGCCGACGCCAAGCCCTGTTTCCTCAATGGTTTCGCGCACCGCCGCAACACGCGCCGCCGCACACGCAGGGTCCAGCCCATGGTCGAGCGTCCGGGCAATGACATGATCATCAGGGTCCACC
>NZ_JBGTFM010000255.1:0-2004 GCF_041747255.1 Blastomonas sp.
TGTCGAAAGGGTGGCGGCGATTTCGGCGACCGGCACGGCGCGTTCGAGCCGTGCGCCGACCAGCCGGATGAATTCTGCCACTACTGGATCAACGATTGGGATCTGCATCACCGACCCTTGCGCCGATTGCGGGCCGCGTCGAGGGCTGACCATGAAACCTCCTACCGCGTCGGCCACCTCGCTGCCAACCAACTGGCGCACCAGCGTTTGCATCAGTTCGATATGCGCCAGCGCGCCGCCGCCGGTCAGCACGCGGCCATCTTCGCACACCATCTGGCGATCATCTAAGATCACCGCAGGGAAGGCAGCACGGAATTGCGGGGCAAGCCACCAGCTCGTGGTCGCATTACCGCCGTCGAGCAGTCCCGCTTGCGCCGCAACGAAGGTGCCGGAACACGATGCCGCCACCCGACCGCCTTGTGCATGCACAGCGCTGACGATCTTGCACAGCAGCGCCCCAACGGAGCCTCCCATCAAAAGTGCGGGGGATTGTGCATGGGCATGGCCGAGACCGGGGATAACGACGGCGTGCCACGTCTGTCGCAGTGCCGCCTCCAGCGGGAGGGCCGAGGGCAGAATAATACCCGCGGTGGCCTCCGGAGCGGCGGCGAAGAGGCCGGTCTCGATCCGCGTCTGCGGAGCGAGAATGTGCACGGCATGAATCATGTCGAGGCTCACGGCGAGCGGCGCATTGATCATGCCATCGGCGCTTAGGATCGCAATTCTGATCATCTGTCGTTTATCGCATGAAATATGTCGTTTTCGCCACTGCTAAGTTGCATATGTTTCATTTAGCAGAGCCCAACATCGACAGGAGCTTGCCATGACTCACGCCATTCTCGATCTTCCCCTCGTCACCCCCTCCGCAGCGCGCGGCACTTCGATCGAACCGCTGTTCGAGGCCGGGCGCAAGGCCGGCAAGGGGATGTTACCCAACATGTATCAGGCAATGGCGAACGCGCCGGGCGTGCTGTCTACCTATCTCCACGGCTATTCCGAGTTTCACGCCACCTCGACCTTGACCAGCATCCAACGAGAAGTCGTATTTTTGGTGATCAGCGAGGAGAACGGGTGCGATTACTGCATGGCAGCGCATAGCCTAGTCTGCGACATGGCCGGCGTCCCACGGAAGGTGACCGATGCGATCAGAAATCGCGAGGCAATCCCCGATGACCGTCTGCAAGTGCTGGCCGATACCGTGCGCGAGCTCCTGCTCTCTCGCGGGCGCCCGTCACAGCAGGCCCTGCAGGAGTTCCTGGTAGCGGGCTATACGCAGGCCCAGATCCTCGAGATCGTCTTGGCGATAGCGGTGAAGACATTGTCGAACTACACGAACCACCTTTTTGAGACGCCGCTCGATGCGCCGTTCAAGGTCCGAGAGTATTCCGCCTATAAGCTAGGGCAAAAGATGGTGGAAGCGTTCCGCGCACAGTGAGTCGCCCGCCCTAGCGGCGCACATTGCTCCGTCTATGTTCTAGCACTGTGCCTTCTTAGGTTCGTGCGGCCCAAAAAATCACTTGCCACGCAAATGGCGGAAACGCTGTGGAATTTACCGGGCAAACTGCGTCAGCACGGTGCGCCGACTCCAGCCGAACCGTGGCGGAAGCCACCCATGTTCGCCCCCGACGAAAGTTCGCTTGGGGCGAGATAGCCAACGCACCCTTGTCGCGCGCGCAGAGAAACTTCCGGCGATGGGCTCACAGCGCGGATCAGTGCGGCTCCACAATGCATGTGGCCCAGCGGCTTGCAAACAATCTCCCATCATGAGCGGTCGTTGCGCGATCCCAAAACGAAAGGCAGCTCATGGGGAGACAAGTCGGTCATCTTAGCTGACGTGAACGACTGATGTTGGGTCGTTTGCAGACGGAACGGCAGCTTACCAGCACTCGGCGCCTAGAAGCCGCCATTCAGTTAGCGATCCATTGCGGACACTTCGCGCAGGTCTCGCGGCCATTGGATCCCGTGCTTGCGTTTGGATCACAGGGTCCGGCAAGGGTCTATGCG
>NZ_JBGTFM010000256.1:0-1896 GCF_041747255.1 Blastomonas sp.
TAAGGCCGGGGCGCAGGTTTTCCCCGCATTGGTGCCGGTTTCGCCTGATATGGAAGGCGTTGAGGTTAGCAAGCAGGCAGCGGATTTCTGGAGCAATCGCTGGTCGGGCAAAAGCTTCATGGCGGTGGGCGCGGCCGATCCGGTGCTGGGCATCAAGCCGATGGAAAAGCTGCGCGGCCTGATCCGGGGTTGCCCCGAACCGATGATCATCCCTGATGGCGGCCATTTTGTGCAGGAATGGGGGGAACAAATCGCCCGCGCAGCACTTGCCAGCTTTGATGCGTGACCATTCACGCCAAGCCTTTCCGGACAGGAGCCTCATTTTGACCCAACCGACCCGCATGCGTGCCAGCGATTTCCACCCGCATATCCTCGAGATTTTCGATGGTTATGTGCACGGCAAGCTCAGCAAACGCGAGTTCATTCAGCGCGCGGGCCAGTATGCCGCCGCCGGGGTCACGGGGCTGATGATCCTCAACCAGTTGAAGCCCGATTACGCGCTGGCGCAGCAGGTTGCGCCCGATGATCCGGCGATTGAGACGATGCGCGTCGAATATCCCAGTCCCGAGGGCCACGGCACGGTGCGCGGCCTGATGGCCAAGCCCAAGGGCGCGACCGGCAAACTGCCCGCGGTGCTGGTGGTGCATGAAAACCGGGGCCTCAACCCGTACATCGAGGATGTTGTGCGGCGCACCGCCAAAGCAGGTTATCTGGCGCTTGGACCGGATGGTCTAACATCGCTTGGCGGCTATCCTGGCAGCGATGACGAGGGCCGCACGATGCAGGCCTCGCTCGATCCGGCCAAGCTGATGGAAGACTTCTTTGCGGGGTTTGAATTTCTGCGCGGTCATGAGGGGTCCACAGGCAAGGTGGGCGTCACCGGTTTTTGCTATGGCGGCGGCGTGTGCCATGCGCTGGCCGTTGCCTATCCCGATCTCGCCGCCGCCGCGCCGTTCTACGGACGGCAGGCGCGTCCCGAGGAAGTGCCCGCGATCAAGGCACCGCTGCTGATCCATTTCGCCGAGAATGACGAGCGCGTGAACGCCACCTGGCCCGCCTGCGAGGCGGCGCTCAAGGCGCATGACAAAACCTACGAAGCGCATTTCTACCCCGGAACCTCGCACGGTTTTCACAACGACAGCACCCCGCGCTATGACCAGGCGGCGGCAACGCTGGCGTGGGACCGCACGCTCGCGTTTTTCGCGGCCAATCTGCGAGCATAAGTAAATTGAAGCAGGCCAGACGTCTGGCTTGAACCATTCGGTTTGAGGAGAATTTGATGACGCGTGCCTGGTTGTTGTCGCTTGTTTTTGCCTTTCTGGCCTTCGTTACGCCGGCGGCGCACGCGCAGACCGATTATGCCGCGCAGCTGCAGGAAGGTGATGTCACCTTCAAGCAATTCCGCTTTGCCAACGGCACTGAGCTCGCAGATGTCCGGATGCATTATGCCACGCTCGGCACCCCGCAGCGGGGCAGCGATGGCAAAATCGTCAATGCGGTGATGGTGCTGCACGGAACCGGCGGCAGCGGGCGGCAGTTCCTGCAACCGCAGTTTGCCGATGAGCTGTTCGGCCCGGGGCAGCCGCTCGATATCACGCGCTATTATATCATTCTGCCGGACAATCTGGGCCACGGCCGGTCGTCCAAGCCAAGCGATGGGCTCAAGATGGCGTTCCCGGCCTATGATTATAGCGACATGGTCAACGTCCAGCGACGGATGCTGACCGAAGGGCTCGGCGTCACCCGGCTGCGGTTGATGATCGGCACATCGATGGGCTGCATGCACGGCTTTGTCTGGGCGCGGATCGACCCCGCGTTTGTGCAGGCGATGATGCCGATGGCCTGCCTGCCGATGCCGATTGTCGGCCACAACCGCATGTGGCGCAGCGCAGCAGT
>NZ_JBGTFM010000257.1:0-8559 GCF_041747255.1 Blastomonas sp.
GCGCGCGCCCGGATGCGCGCGCGCAGCACGGGCGAGGGCGCATACTGGCCCATCAGATAATCGAGCACCGCGCTTTCGTCGGCGCGGTGGTGCGCCCGCACCCGGTCACGCAGCGCAATCAGTTCGGTCATGACAGATGCCTTGCTTGGGGAGATTTATGCGCCCCTTTACACCTTCCCACGGCGTTTTGAAGCCTTGCGTTGCGGCGGTCCACGCGGCATTGGCTGTACGGCAAAACATGCGATAGCCGTCCTCCGGCGCCCGCTGGAACACGGATGCCGGAAGGGGACCGCCACATGAACCAGCCACCCTGCCGCGAATGGCTGCGCTGGGCGATTGATGCCATCGAGGGCGATCACAGCCGCTCTGCCGACACGCATCTGGTCAGGGTCGATCTGGCCGGACTTGACGGAGTTGACATCTATTTCAAGGACGAGTCCACGCACCCTTCAGGGTCGCTCAAGCATCGGCTGGCGCGCTCGCTGTTCCTTTATGGCCTGTGCAACGGCTGGATCGGCAAAGGCACGACCATCGTCGAAGCGTCATCGGGATCGACCGCGATATCCGAAGCCTATTTTGCGCGGCTGCTGCGCCTGCCGTTCGTCGCGGTGGTGCCGCCGGGGACAGCGCAGGCCAAGCTGGCCGAAATCGAGCGGCTGGGCGGGCGCTGCCATATCGCCGACAGCGCCGACATTTATACCACCGCACAGCAGGTGGCGCGTGAAACCGGTGGCCGTTACATGGACCAGTTCACCTTTGCCGAACGCGCCACTGACTGGCGCGGCAACAACAACATCGCCGAATCGATCTTCGCCCAGATGATGCTCGAGCCGCATCCGGTGCCGCACTGGATCGTGGTGGGCGCAGGCACCGGCGGCACATCGGCGACCATCGGCCGCTATGTGCGCTATCGTCCGCACAGCATCGGCTGCGCCCGGATGGCGGTGGTCGATCCGGAAGGGTCGGTGTTTGCGGAAAGTTGGCGCACGGGGCGGCGCGATCTGGTCTCGGACCAGCGCAGCCGCATCGAGGGCATCGGCCGCCCGCGCGTTGAGCCCAGCTTTCAACGCGAGGTCATCGACCGGATGATCGAGGTGCCCGATGCGCAAAGCTTTGCCGCCGCGCGCTTCCTGTCCGACCGGCTGGGCCGCCGCGTCGGGCCATCGACCGGCACCAACCTGATCGGCGTGCTGCAACTGGCGCGCGAGATGATCGCAATCGGGGAGCAGGGCAGCATCGTCAGCCTGATCTGCGACGGCGGCGACCGCTATGCTGACACATTGTTCGATGACGCATGGCTGCGCCAGACCTTTGCGGACTGGGATGCGGCGGGGGATGTACTTGCGGGATTGTGACCTGCAGATCCTCCCCGATTCGGGGAGGTGGCAGGCCGCAGGACTGACGGAGGGGCGTCCACGTCAGCGACAGGGCATCACCCCTCCACCGCTTTGGGTCCCCCTCCCCCTGCAGGGGCGGATTTTTGCGAAAACGCCGGTCGTTCTCTGCACTCCGCCGTCATGCTGAACTTGTTTCAGCATCCATCGCGCGACTTGGCTAGATTCGAGCGGGAGGAGAAATAGACCCTGAAACGAGTTCAGGGTGACGAATGTGCGATCACTGCCTCATGAAACAAGAGCGCCAACGCGCGCCCCTACTCCCCAAATCCGCCCGGCGCATATTCATCGCGGGCGAGATCGCTGAATTTGGTGATCTCGCTTTCAAAGCGCAGTTGCACATTGCCGGTGGAGCCGTGGCGCTGCTTGGCGACAATCACCGTCGCCTTGTTGGCGGTCGGGCTGAACTTGTCTTCCCATTCCTTGTATTTTTGGTTGATCTCGTCGTCCTGCGGGGTCTTGGGGTCCATGATCGGGCCATCGGGCTTGACCATCAGTCGGTAATATTCCTCGCGATAGATAAACATCACGATGTCCGCGTCCTGCTCGATCGAGCCCGATTCGCGCAGATCGGAGAGTTGCGGGCGCTTATCCTCGCGGCTTTCGACCGCGCGGCTTAGCTGTGAGAGCGCCATCACCGGCACTTGCAGTTCCTTCGCCAGCGTCTTCAGGCCCCGGCTGATTTCGGAGATTTCGTTGACCCGGCCCTCGTTGCGCCCGGTTCCCTGGAGCAGTTGTAGGTAATCGACCACGATAAAGCCGATGTTGTGCTTGCGCTTGAGCCGCCGTGCGCGCGCGCGCAATGCCGCGATGGTCAGCGCCGGGGTATCGTCGATATACAGCGGCAGCTCCTCAAGCGCCTGCGATGCATCGACCAGCCGCTGGAAATCGCTGCGCGCGATCTGCCCCATGCGCAGTTTTTCTGAACTGATCCGCGACTGCTCCGCCAGAATACGCGTCGCCAGCTGATCGGACGACATTTCGAGGCTGAAAAACGCGGTGCGCGCGCCGACATTCTTGTCGTCATCGATTCCCGATGCCTTGTCGAGCTGCCAGCGCGCCGCTGCATTGAACGCGATATTGGTGGCCAGCGAGGTCTTGCCCATGCCCGGCCGTCCGGCAAGAATCAGCAGGTCGCTGGGGTGCAGGCCGCCGATCTTGGCGTTGAGATCAGTAAGCCCCGTGGTGACGCCGGAGATATGGCCGCCGCTGTTGAGCGCCTTTTCGACCATGCCCAGCGCAGTCTTGCTCGCCGCCTTGAATTCGACCGCCGCACCGCTTTCACCCTCGCCCTGGGCAACATTGTAAAGCGCCGCTTCAGCCAGTTCGATCTGGCCCATCGGATCGACCGTCTCGCTGGTGTCCATCGCCTTGTCGACCAGCGTGCGGCCGACCTGGATCAGCTCGCGCAGCAGCGCCAGGTCGTAAATCTGGCGGGCGAAATCGCGCGCGCCGATCAGCCCCGCCGCCTCACCGGTCAGCCGCGCGACGTAGCGCATCCCGCCCAGCTCGGCGAGCGCGGCATCGCCTTCAAAAAACGGCTTGAGCGTCACCGGGGTCACGGTCACATTGCTGTCGATCAGCCGCATGATCTGGGCATAAAGCCGCGCGTGGATGTTCTCGAAGAAATGCTCAGGCTTCAGCCGCGACGCCGTTTCCTCGGCGATGCGGTTGTCGATCAGCAGCGCACCCAGAAACGCAGCCTCGGCCTCAATGTTGCGCGGCAGCCGCACCGGATCGGCGGCATCGCGCGTCGCAGGCGCGGCAATCTGCGGAGGTAGCGTTGCAGGTGCAGATTGAATCAGGACATCGTCGGACATCGGGCCATATTCCGCCAACTGCCTGTGGCGCGCAAGGCACGGCATCGAATATTCGTGTGGACAAGGCCGGTACTGCGCCCGGCGGTGCGGTTTTTCCGCTTGCCCCGTCCGGGTGGTTGCGCAACAGACTGAAGGCGACATGTCCGACCCGCGCATCATCCACGTCGAGCTCGACGAGCAGACCATATTGTGGCGCAATGCGGACATCGAACAGGAACGCCGCATCGCCATCTTTGACCTGATTGAGGACAATGTCTTCAAGCCGCTCAAAGATTATCCCGATGGCTATGCCGGTCCATTCCGGCTCAGCCTTGCGGTGTACGAGGGGCGACTGGCGATCACCATCGCGCGCGAGGATGGCAGCCATCTGGAAACGCTTGTGCTGGCATTGGGCCGATTCCGTCGCCCGATCCGCGAATATTTCGCGATCTGCGACAGCTATTATCAAGCGATTCGCAAGGCGACCGCGCAGGAGATCGAGACCATCGATATGGCGCGGCGCGGCGTCCACAATGAGGCCGCAGAGCTGCTGGTCGAGCGGTTGCAGGAGAAAATCGAGATCGATTTCCCAACCGCGCGCCGCCTGTTCACGTTGATCTGCGTGCTGCACATCAAGGGCTGATCCGGCAGCACCCATGCATATTACAACGCTGAAACGCTGGTCGATCCGCCTTTCCATCATCGTCGTGCTACTCGCGCTGCTGGCCGCAGCCGCGTGGTGGGCCACCAGCCGCTGGGCGCCGTCGCGCGACGATTATCCGGTGCAGGGACTTTATGTGACGTCCGTAGACGGGGCACTGAGTTGGCCGACGCTGGCAGTGATGGGCAGCGATTTCGCTTATGTCCGCGCGAGCGCTGGTGGCAAAACCCGCGACTCGCGGTTTGCCGCCAATATTGAAGCGGCGCGCAACAGCGGGATGCGCTATGGCGCGGTGCACGAATTCAGCCTGTGCGACACCGAGGAAGAACAGGCCGAGATGTTCATCACAACCGTGCCGCGCGACCCCGACATGCTGCCACCGGTGATCAGCCTGGCGTTCGATGAAGAAGCCTGCAAGGCGCGCCCCGACCGGGCAATGGTGCTGAGCGAGCTCAACACCTTTTTGAACCAGATCGAAAGCCACAGCGAAAAGCCCGCGCTGCTGCGCATCTCTGCCGATTTCGAGGAGGCGTATGTGGTCAGCGACGGGCTCAGCCGCACAGTCTGGCTGATCGGCGATTTCTTTCCGCCCGATTATGCCGCAAAATCATGGGTGATGTGGCAGGCGAACAGCCGCTACCGGATCAAGGGCGCGCCGCAGGGGGTGCGCTGGAACGTGGTGAGACAATGAGCGACGACCAGCACAGCGCAGAGCTTCTGGCGGCAGCCCGCGCGGCGGCCAAGAGCGCCTATGCGCCCTATTCAGGCTTTCATGTCGGCGCAGCACTGCGCTTTGCCGATGGCAGCGTGGTCACCGGCAGCAATTTCGAAAACGCCAGCTACGGCCTTTCGATCTGCGCCGAGACAGCTGCGGTGATCGCAGCGAACCTGCAAGGGAAGCGCAGCGGGCTGGTCGAAGTCGCGATCATGGGCGGGCCGCTCGGCGATGATGGCGCGCTTGCCCCGACGGCGGCACCAGTCACCCCGTGCGGGCGCTGCCGTCAGGTGCTTACCGAACTTGCCCAGCTGGGTGAAACCGATCCGTTCGTCTATTCAGGCCACGCCGGCGGATATCTCGAGCACCGGCTGTCGGTGCTCTTGCCAGCCGCCTTCGGCCCCGCCAATCTGGGTTAAGCCGCTTTGCGCTCTTACCCCCCTTCCGCTCACCCTGAGCCTGTCGAAGGCCCCGCGATTCCGCCTGCCTGGCTGCGGGTCCTTCGACAAGCTCAGGATGATCGGGTGATGGAGAATATTCGCTGATGTCCATCCTCTCCGACAAATGGATCCGCGCGCAGGCGCATGAAAACGGCATGATCGATCCGTTTGTCGAGGCGCAGCGGCGCGACGGGTGCATTTCCTACGGCTTGTCGTCCTACGGCTATGACGCGCGGGTGGCGGACGAGTTCAAGATATTCACCAACGTCAATTCGTCCGTCGTCGACCCCAAGCAGTTCGACCCCAACAGCTTTGTCGACCGCAAGACCGACGTCTGTATCATCCCGCCCAACTCGTTCGCGCTCGCCCGCACGGTCGAATATTTCCGGGTGCCGCGCGATGTGTTGGTGATCTGTCTCGGCAAATCAACCTATGCGCGCTGCGGCATCATCGTCAACGTTACCCCGCTGGAACCGGGCTGGGAGGGGCATGTCACGCTGGAATTCAGCAACACCACCCCGCTGCCCGCCAAAATCTACGCCAATGAAGGCGCGTGCCAGTTCCTGTTCCTGAAGGGCAACGAACCCTGCGAGGTGAGCTATGCCGATCGCGCAGGCAAATATATGGGCCAGCGCGGCGTGACTTTGCCCAAGCTTTGACCCATAGAAACAGGGACCAACGCAATCAGGAGAGCGCCCATGGCAGCCAAGGACACCCGCGAATTCGATATCATCGTCTATGGCGCGACCGGCTATACCGGGCGGCTGGTGGCCGAGTATCTCGCGCATCATTACGGCCCGCGCGATGACGGCCCCAAATGGGCGATGGCCGGGCGCAGCCGCGCCAAGCTGGAGCAGGTGCGCGACTCCATCGGTGCCCCGGCCACTACGCCGTTGCTGGTCGCCAACGCCGATGACAGCGCCGATCTTGAGGCGATGTGCCTGCGCACCCGCGTGGTGCTGACCACGGTTGGGCCATATCAGCTTTATGGCGACAAGCTGGTTGCCGCCTGCGTTGCCACCGGCACCGATTATGCCGATCTGTGCGGCGAACCGGCGTGGATGGCCGAAAAGATCGCCGAGCATCAATCCACGGCCGAAGCAAGCGGCGCGCGCATCTGCTTTTCCAGCGGGTTCGATTCGATCCCGTTCGATCTTGGCGTGATGATGACGCAGAAGGCTGCGGTCGAACGCTTCGGCAAGCCCGCGCCGCGCATCCGTGGGCGCGTACGCGCGATGCAGGGCACGTTCTCCGGCGGCACCGCCGCGAGCCTTGGCGCGACGATGAAGGCGGCGGCGAAGAAACCCTCGCTCATCAACGTGCTGCGCAACCCGTTTGCGCTAACGCCGGGCTTTGAAGGTCCCGATCAACCGTCGGGCATGATCCCTTCCCATGAGGAAGACCTTGGCAAATGGGCTGCGCCGTTCGTGATGGCGCCGATCAACACCAAGAACGTCCACCGCACCAATTTCCTGCTCGGCCACCCCTATGGCACCGATTTCAAATATGACGAGATGATGCTGACCAGCCCCGGCGAAGCCGGCAAGGCAGCGGCCAACGCGGCGCTCGAATTCATGAAGAATCCTTTTGGTGCCAAGCCGCCCAAGCCCGGCGAAGGGCCGACCAAGGAAGAGCGCGAGAACGGCTTTTACGATGTCGTGTTCGTCGCCGAAATGGCCGATGGCGGACGGCTGCAATACGGCGTCAAGGGTCGCTATGATCCGGGCTATGGCTCGACCTGCCGGATGCTGAGCGAGACGGGGATTGCGCTGCTTTCCTGCGACCACCCAGGCGGGATCGGCACGCCGGGCGCGTTTCTTGGCGAAAATCTCGTCAAGCGGCTGGAAGAGCATGCCGAACTGACCTTTGCGGTGGAATAGGCGCGCTCGCTTTGCACGCGCGCATTCTGCCCATGTTCATGTTGCACCTGCGAACGGCAGACAGTTGCACATTTTGCCGAATGCTGGCTATAGCGCCAGCGGGGTACCCGCAGAGCAAAACTTGAACAGAAATTGACCACGCCATGCTGAAGGCCTTGTTGCGCAGAAAACCGAAACTGGCTCCGATCGACACCGCGTGTCTGCCGGATGGCCGCCGCGTCTATGCCATCGGAGACATTCACGGGCGGCGCGATCTGCTCGATGATCTGCTCGATCAGATCGTCGCCGACGACCGCGCCCGTCCCCCCGCCGATACGCACATTGTGTTTCTGGGCGACCTGATGGATCGCGGCCCGGACAGCGCCGGGGTGATCGACCGCGCGATGGAACTGGCCGCACAGTTGGGCGACAACGTGCATTTCCTGATGGGCAACCACGAAGAGGTGTATCTTGGCGCGGCGACCGGTGATGAAAAGCTGGTGCGCTTTTTCTGCAAGATTGGCGGGCGCGAGACAATCCTGAGCTACGACATCAGCGTGACCGAGTATAACGCGCTGGCAATGGATGCGCTTGCCGAGCGCGTGCCGGCGCTGTTCCCCCGCGCTCATGTCGATTTTGTGAAGGCCTTCAAGGACCAGATCATCATGGGCGATTATGCCTTCGTCCATGCCGGGGTACGCCCCGGCGTGCCGATGGAGCAGCAAAGCTCCAAGGACCTGCGCTGGATCCGCGAGGATTTCATCGTGGATGAGGCCCCGCACGACAAGCTGATCGTCCACGGTCACACCATCACCGAAGATGTCGAGGAATGCCGCAACCGCATTGGCATCGACACCGGCGCCTATCTGAGCGGCACGCTGACCGCACTCGCGCTTGAGGGCAACGATCGCTGGTATCTCAAGACCGCGCCATAGGCGTGAGGCAGGAAACGCCTGCTTGAGTTATGTGACAAGCTGCGCCAGTCTGGCGATTATGAAAAAAACCATTGGCATCATCGCCGCCCTCGCCCTGTTTCCCGCGCCCGCCCTTGCCAACAACAGCGCTGATCCGCAAAGATTGCGCGCTGATGTCGAGCGTTTGGTCAGCTTCGGCACCCGCCACACCCTGTCATCGGCCGATCACCCGACGCGCGGCATCGGTGCGGCGCGGCGCTGGGCGGCAGCGGAATTTGCGCGCATCGGCAAGCAATGCGGCGGCTGCATCACGGTCGAACAGATTGACCGGCGCTTCACCGGCCCGCGCGCACCCGAAGGCGTCAATGTCGTCAATGTGCTGGGCGTGCAAAAGGGCAGCGGCAACCCCGATGACATCATCATCCTGTCCGCGCATATCGACAGCCGCGTCTCTGACATCGCAGATTTCACCAGCGATGCCCCCGGCGCCAACGATGACGGATCGGGCAGCGCGCTGGTGCTGGAAGCCGCACGCATCCTCAGCAAACAACGCTTTGGTCCAACCATCATCTACGCCCTGCTCTCGGGCGAGGAACAGGGGCTTTGGGGCGGGCGGCTGATCGCAGAGACGGCGCGCGCGCGCGGCTGGCAGGTGCGCGCGTTGCTCAACAACGACATCGTCGGCAACACGATGGGTCAGGATGGGCGCACCGTCGCTGACCGGGTGCGGGTATTTTCCGAAGGCATCCGCGCGTCCGAATCGCTCGCCGAAGCGAT
>NZ_JBGTFM010000258.1:0-1680 GCF_041747255.1 Blastomonas sp.
TGCTGGCGCGGCGGCTGGACCCTGAGCTGCCGGTGATGCGCGCCATCGGCGTGCCTGAGATCGCACGGCTGAACAGCGGCGAGATCGACGCGGCGGCCTGTCTGATCGCCGGCCAGCAGGCGACGCGGCGCTATGCCAAGCGCCAGTATACCTGGTTCCGCCACCAGCCACCCGCGAACTGGAGACGTTGCGACGTGATATTATCGGATAACTTGGACGTTAATTTTGATATTTTATTTTAGAAACTTGTGTTGACACGGCATATTATATCACGTAGTGCCGCATCAATTCGGCGCTGCTGCTAGGCGCTATCGATATATCGACAACCCGGCGCAGGCATCCTGCGCCGGGTTGATTTTCGAAAAGGGTCCTGACAGCAGTCGCACAAGCGTGCGCAGGATTGGGTTTTGCATCATCGCCCCGCATTGTCTAAGCGGGGCAAATTCAAGCGGGTAAGGCTGAGCATCATGGCCGAATTGAGCGGCGCGCAGATATTGGTGGAAACGCTGGTCGAACAGGGTGTCGAGGTGATCTTCGGCTATCCCGGCGGCGCGGTGCTGCCGATCTACGACGCGATCTTCGGTCACCCCAGCCTGCGTCACATCCTTGTGCGGCACGAACAGGCGGCGGCGCATGCCGCAGAGGGCTATGCCCGCGCTACCGGCAAGCCCGGCGTGGTGCTCGTCACATCAGGGCCGGGCGCAACCAATGCGGTCACCGGCATTACCGATGCGCTGATGGATTCGATCCCGATGGTGGTCATCACCGGCCAGGTCGCGACCAACCTGATCGGCACCGATGCCTTTCAGGAGGCGGACACCATTGGCATCACCCGCCACTGCACCAAGCACAATTATCTCGTCAAGGACCCGGCAAAGCTCGCCACGACAGTGCGCGAAGCGTTCCACATCGCCACCAAGGGCCGCCCTGGCCCGGTGCTGATCGACATCCCCAAGGATGTGCAGGTCGCCACCGCCATGCATGACCGCGACGCCCCCGCCCGCCCCAACCAGCGCTATGCGCCGGTCACCGCAGGCACGGCGGTCGACATTGCCGAGGCCGCGCGGATGATCAGCGCGGCAAGCAGCCCGATCATCTACTCAGGCGGCGGCGTCATCAATGCCGGGCCTGAGGCGAGCACTTTGCTGCGCCAGTTGCAGGCGGTGACCGGCGCGCCGGTGACATCGACGCTGATGGGCCTTGGCGCCTTTCCCTCTGCGCATCCCGATTGGCTGGGGATGCTGGGAATGCACGGCACTTACGAGGCGAACATGGCGATGAACCGCGCCGATCTGATGATCTGCGTGGGTGCGCGCTTCGATGACCGGGTGACCGGGCGGCTCGATGCGTTTTCACCCCATTCGAAGAAAATCCACATCGACATTGATCGCTCATCGATCAACAAGACGGTGCGCGTCGACCTCGGCATTGTCGGCGATTGCGCCACGGTATTGCAGCAGATTCTGCAGGCGCTCGAAGCAATGGCGCATGAACCGCGCGACTTGTCTGAATGGCAGGCGCGGATCAAGGGCTGGCGCACCCGCCAGTGCCTCGCCTATCCGCCGAGCAGCAGCGAGATCATGCCGCAGCTTGCCATCGAGCGGCTGTATGCGCTGACCAAGGCCCACAACCCAATCATCTCGACCGAAGTCGGCCAGCACCAGATGTGGGCGGCGCAGT
>NZ_JBGTFM010000259.1:0-4519 GCF_041747255.1 Blastomonas sp.
CGCGGCGAGATAGGCCATCACCAGAGGCCGTGCGACATCTGCATCGATGTTCGACAACACATACGCCCCCAGCACCCCGCCTGCGATGCCGGGCAGAACCAACCGGCTGAACAGCTTCCAGTCGATGTTGCGATGCCACGCATGGCTCAGCCCTGATGCGCCGGTGGTGAACACCTCGGCCAAATGCACGCCCGCCGAGGCTTGCGCCGGGGGCACGCCCAGCACCGAGACCAGCAGCGTGCTGGAGATGACACCAAAGGCCATCCCCAGCGCGCCATCGACAATCTGCGCGGCAAAGCCCGCCAGCACAATCGGCCAGATATCAGCGGGATTCAGAAAACTCAGGTCCAGCATGTCTGGTTCCTCTCATGGTGAGGGGCGCTAAGAACGTGAGGAAGGGTTAAGATTAATGGTGTGGGGATCACCCGGCTGTGGGGGGCTTAGCCCGGCATTGTCGCCGGTGTCCGCCACCGAAATCCCCCTGACGAAATCTGGTGCGGACCGGCTGCATGCAGCGTGGCCCGCGTCGTCGGGAATATTATCAACTGAATTGATTGACAAGACAGCTTTGTTAATTGGGGGCATCAATCTGCGCCAGCAGGTTCGAAAGCAGCGACGGGATGAATGGGGTCGGCCAGCGTGATCTGGTCGAGGATCACTGCGGTCTCGTCGCGCACCCTGAGCATCAGCGCGCGCAGGCGGCAATTGTCCTCATCCAGGCAGTTCGTGCACGTTTAATGGGCATAGCGGCTGGCGCACGGCACCAGCGCCAGCGATCCGCTGGTGATGCGCACGATATCACCATAGCGGATGTCGACCGGCGGCAGGCCCAGCATATAGCCGCCGTCCTTGCCGCGCTGCGAATGGACGAGGCCTGCGCGCGCCATTTCCGACAGGATGACGGTCAGGAACTTGGGCGGAAGGTTCTGGGCAGCGGCGATGTCTTCAAGGTGCACCAGACCGTTGCCGTATTCATCGGCAAGGTGTTGCAGCGCGCGGATGGTGTAGCGGACTTTTTGGCTGAGCATCGGCCATGCCTAGGCTGCAACCCGCGTTAATTCAACCCGATAGGTTGAAAGCGCGAAACATCGCTCAATAAATCCCGCCCTGCTGCTGCAAAAAGTCATTGTCGTTGCGCGGACGCGCGGCGGGGCCGGCGGCGCGCGGAGCAGCCTTGACCACGGCCATCTCTTCCTGACGAATCGATCTGCGCGGTTCGGTTTCGGGCTTGAACGCCTCCCAGATCACCGCTGCTTTGGCCTCGTCACCCGGCCATGCACCATAAACGCGGCGACCCGAGCGGCGGTCGATGCGCACCATGCGCGTGCCCGCAGGCGCGCGGAACTCGGTGATCGGCATGGATGGCAGGATCTCCTTGGCGAACTGCTTGAAGATCGGCGCGGCAAGCCGTCCGCCCTGCGCATAACCGCCCATGCTGCGCGGCTGGTCAAAGCCCAGATAGACGCCCGCGACCATATCGGGGGTGCCGCCGACAAACCACACGTTGGTCGGGCCGCTTGACGTGCCGGTCTTGCCGAACATCGGGCGTTTGAGGTCAGCCAGATTGACTGCGGTGCCGCGCGTGATCACGCCTTCGAGCATATGCACCACCTGATAGGCGGTGATCGGGTCCACCAGCTGGCGCCCGCGCTGCGCGATGCGCGGCATCGGCTTGCCATCCCATTTGGCCATGTTGCAGCCTTCGCAGCTGCGCGTATCGGTGCGGAAAATAACCTTGCCGCTGCGGTTCTGGACATAATCGATCACCGTGGGCTTAAGCTCGCGGCCATGGTTGACCAGCATCGAATAGGCGTTGGTCAGCTTCATCACCGTGGTGTCGCCCGCACCCAGCGCGATCGAGAGATACGGCTTGTAGTCACCGATGCCGACGGTTTTGATGGTCTTGACGACATTGAGCATTCCGGCGTCGTTGGCGGCGCGCACCGTCATCAGGTTGCGCGACTGTTCGAGCCCCCAGCGCATCGTCTGCGGCCCCGCCCCTGCCGACCCGCCAAAGTTCCGGAAGCATTTATTGCCCAGACTCGCCGACTGATAGACGCAGAACGTGCCGTCGACGATTTGCGTGGCGGGCGTCATGCCGTTGTCGAGCGCGGTGGCATAGACGAACGGCTTGATCGTCGATCCCGGCTGGCGGTCGGCCTGGGTGGCGCGGTTAAACGGACTGATCTGCGAATCAAACCCGCCCTGCATTGCGTAAACCCGGCCTGAACGCGGATTCTGCACGACCATGCCGCCCGAAATTTCGGGCACGTTGCGCAAGGTGTAATTGTCACCTGCGGCAGGCGCGACCGCGATGATGTCGCCTGGCTTCATGGCATCGAAGGCGTTCTGGCCGGTGCCACGGCGCGGCATCGTGGCGGAAGAGCGCGGCAAGGTCGCGGTATCACCGTTGGCAAATCCGATGTTGGCGGTGCCGCCCGCCTTGCTGATGACCACCGCGACCCGCCAGTTCTCGTAATCGATATTGATATAGGTCGATGCCAGGCGTGAGGCCCATTTGTCATCCATCTCGATGGTCGCCAGCGGCCCGCTCCAGCCGCTGCCCCGGTCATAGCGCTGCAAAGCTTCGCGCAGCGCCGTGGTGGTGGCGCGCTGCATATCGGGATTCAGCGAGGTGCGCACCCACAGGCCGCCTGCATAGACGCTGTTCTTGCCGTCCTCGGCCGACTCGCCGTATTTTTCGACGAGCTGGCGGCGCACCTCCTCGATGAAATAACCGCCAATCTTGTCAAAACTGTCGCCGGTGCGGGTGATCGTGCCCAATGGCTGCGCCCGCGCTGCGGCGAGCTGCTGCTCGTTGATCCAGCCGTTGGACTCCATCGCCGCCAGCGCCCAGTTGCGCCGCCCCAGCGCGCGGCCCATGTTGTTTTCGGGCCGGTAATTGCCTGGCGCCTTGGGCAGGATCGCGAGATATGCGGCCTCGTGCAGGTCGAGATCGCCAACGTCCTTGGCAAAATAGGCGCGCGACGCCGCCTGCACGCCATAAGCGTTGCGGCCGAGATAAATCTGGTTGAGATAAAGCTCGAGGATTTCCTGCTTGGTCAGCACATCCTCGATCCGGTAAGCGAGGATTGCCTCGCGGATCTTGCGGGTCACCGAATATTCATCGCCCAGCAGCAGGTTCTTGGCGACCTGCTGGGTGATCGTTGACCCGCCGCGCGCGCGCTGGCCCGATCCGATCTTGGTGACATAATCGAAGATCGCCGCTGCGAGCCCCGGATAATCCAGCCCGTTGTGCGAAAAGAAGTTCTTGTCCTCCGCTGCCAAAAAGGCGCGGATCAGGACGGGCGGATAATCCTTGTACTGCAGCTGCACGCGGCGCTCGCGGGCATAGCTGTTGACGATCGCCCCGTCGGCTGCGCGCACCATCGTCGGCAGATCAGGCTCGTAATCGATCAGCGTTTCGGCAGAGGGCAGATCGCGCGCGAAAATCGCCCAGATCAGCACCACGCCCAGCAGCGCCGCCAGCAGCAGATAGCTCGCCCAGCGCACCCAGCGCTGGCTCCACAACGGGCGCACGCGCTCGCGCAGGTCGTGCAGCCTGGCGCGCATGCCGCCTTCGTTGCGGGTCAAACTATAGGTGGCATCGCCATTCGCAGCCTCGGTCATGCGCGGGCAATTAGCACAGCCCCAAAGCCAAAAGCCAGTGGCGATTGCCGGGGCTTGGCACCGTCCGCAGAAATCCGCTCAATGAGTTACCGCGACGCCAGCTTGCGCGCAAAGAACACGGTGATCGCCTCGCTGACCGATTCGGCGATGCGCTTCTGATAGGCGGCAGACTTGAGCAGGCCGACATCGTCCTTGTTGCTGACATAGCCGGTTTCAAGCAGCACCGACGGCACATCGGGGGCTTTGAGCACCACCAGCGAGGCAAAGCGGTGGGATTCGGTGCGGAAGTTCATCTTGTCATTGCCCTCGCGCCGCAACAGCCGGGCAAAGTCCGCCGACAGGTTCATGGTTTCGCGCTGGGTGAGGTCGATCAGGATTGACGAGACATCGGACGGAGCGTCCGCAAGGTTGACGCCGTTGAGGATGTCCGCCTTGTTTTCGCGCGCGGCCAGTCGTGCCGCCTCGCGGTCCGATGCAACCTCGGACAGTGTATAGATGGTCGCGCCGCGTGCCTCCTGCGATGGCGCAGCGTCGGCGTGGACCGAAATGAACAGGTCAGCGCCCAGCCGCCGGGCGATGCCATAGCGTTCCTCAAGCACCAGAAAGCGATCTGTATCGCGGGTCAGCGCCACGCGCACCCGCCCGGTCTTGAGCAGTTCGTCGCGGATCGCGCGCGCGACCTTTAGCGTCACTTCGCTTTCATAGGTGCCGTCATGCGGACTGATCGCGCCCGGGTCATGGCCGCCGTGCCCGGCATCGATCACCACCAGCGGTCGGCTGCTATCTTGCGGCCCTTCGATCTTCGGCAAGGGTGCGCCCCTGGTCGGCGGCGGCAACGCGATGCGCACACTATGACGCCGCTCGGGCGGCTTGGCGCGGAAGGCGGCGG
>NZ_JBGTFM010000260.1:0-5531 GCF_041747255.1 Blastomonas sp.
GGCGAGAATGTCTGGCTGTTCCCCGCTCCCCATTGCCGCAAACGCCAATCCACCTCGCGCCCCTGTTCTGATTTGAGGGTGATGGCGGCTTTCGCCGGGTCAATGCTCTCGACGCGATAGGCTTCGCCGCGTGCAACGCCCTTGTCGGCATAGTCGCGGGTGAACCGAACAACATCGCCCTTGTCGTAACTCATCGGGTCGCGAGCCTCGGCTCGGGTCAGCCCCTTGTTGGCAAGGCTTTGCATGGTGACGACGGGGCCGGTCAACGCGCCGGATTTGGCAAGCGCAGCCCGAATGTCAGCGGTCAGCGTGTCACGCCCTTCGCGCGATGGCTCAATGACAAGGGTTCTGGCACGGCTGGCCTTGTCCAGCTTGGCATATTGATCGGCGATGGCAGCAAAGCGTGTCGAGCGGTCGACATTCTCGATAATCTTGCCGCCGCCCCGGTCCAGCGCAGCAAGGGCCTTGCGAGCGTCCCCTTCGATGGATGCGAGCACGGCGTCTTTGGTCGCCGTATTGGTCTGCCGCACGATCTCGCCCAGCTTCGCGGTCTCCATTCCCGCGCCCTGCAATTGCACAAAGGCCGCGCCTGCTTCGACCGATCCAAGCTGTTTCACGTCACCCACAAGTATGACACGGACGTTCTGCTTCTCCGCCAGGTCGAAGAGTCTGGCTGTATCGCGCGCCGACAACAGCGATGCCTCGTCTACGATCCATGCAGCGGGTTGGCCCTGACTTGGGCGCTCTGGGGATAGCAGATGCCGTGCAACGGTGTCGCTGCGCGCGCCAAGCGCCTCGCCCAATACCATTGCCGCCGATGCAGTCGGCGCAAGCGCGACCACAGGGATGCCCCGCGCTTCGGCCTCGCGCGCAAAGGTCGAAAGAACGGTGGTGGTCTTCGCAGTGCCTGCGTAGCCCTGCAAGGCGGTGATGCGGTTCCGGCTGGTCAAAAGCTGCTCGGTGGCGGCGCGCTGGTCGCCGTTCCAGCCAAAACCCGTCCGCTCGGCCTGCGCCGATGCGTTGGCAACGGCCTTGGCAGCGGCTAGCGGCGATGCGATGGGGGAGAGCGCTCCGCGCCCCTCCGCCTCGATCCGCAGCAACTTGGCCTCGGTTTCGACATTGGCACGGGTGGTGAACCCGGCAAACTCCGCCCCGCGCCGGTCAATATGGGTGCGGTCGATCAACTCGCCCTGTTTGGTTGCCGCCGCAATGGCCTCCCCGATTTGGGCATAGCTGACTTTGCCAAGTCCAACGCGTCCGGCTTCCTCGTGCAAGGCGGCAACGGAAAACACCGATTGCCGTTCGCCTAACTTATCTGCGGCATATGCAACGGCGCGGCTCGCGGCGCTGTCTCCCTGCAATTCCATGGCTGCGCGATGGTCTCTGTTCTCGGCAATAGCCTCGGCCTCTTTGATCATTGCCAGCCTTGCCTCCGGGCCGAATCCGGCTTTGCTCGCGGTATCGCGCCAGTCTGCCACAAGAGTCGCAGGATCGGCTGCAACTTTGGCCTGCCGGGTATCAAGCGCGGCAACCTGCTTTTCGGCGGCGGTGGCATTGTCGCGGGAGGTGCCGCGTTCGCCAAGTGCAGCCTCGATCTCGGCGCTGCGGGTGCTGAATGCTGCCATGACCTCAGGGAAAACACCTTTGATCTCGAACATTGAGCCTTTGCCCACCTCGATTTCATAGCCCAGTTCTCGGACTTTCAGGGCAAGCTCCTGCCGGTAGATCGCACCAATCTGCTTTTGCAATTGGTAGATCGCGCGCGGCTCAAGGCTGCGCCATGTGCCGTCTTCACCCTTGGTGGCGTTGAGAATAACATTGTGGGTGTGAAGTTGCGGGTCTTGGGCGCGGCTGGTGCCGTGCTGGAAGCTGGCGACTACAAGATTGCCGGTCGCTTCACGGTTCACTGCGCCGCCGTCACGGACGCGGGTTGCGGCCATGTGCTCCTCAACATGGGCAAGCGCGGCTTTCACCGCTACGCCATGTGCTACAACCAATCGCCGGTCGCCCGCAACTTCGGCCATGATCGATACGGACTTGGGCGCGCTCAAGGTCACATCCCAACCCGGTCGATGCTCCAAATTGCCGTCGCGGGTCGTACCCAACTGCTGGTCGGCAACCTTGCCGTCCAGCAAGTCGCGAAACTTGTCCCGGTTCACATCGCCTGACAGACCCAGCGCTTCTGCGCCTTTGCCCTGCCATTCTGATGGGGACTCGCCGGCGTCGGCATAATACTCGCCAGCGGATTCATAGTAGCTGGCGGCCTGACCTGAACTGGTCAGCGCGGACACAGATGCGACCATCAGACTGGACCCTCGCTGCCGCTAGGCTTTGTCGTTGGCGAAGCCGCTGGCGTGGTGGTCGATGGCGGTTGCCAATGGGTAGCCCCAATATCTCCCGCCACAAATCCCGGCTGACGGGCAGGGCCGTGCCGCGCGATGTGATCGGCGTTGAGCCTGATCCGCGCCACCGGCAATCCATCGGGAAGCAACAGATAACCCTCGAACTTGGGCAGGCGCAGTTCGCTCTCCAAAATGGCGGGCCGCATTTTGCGTATCTTGCCAAGCGTGGTGCGGGGCTTGTCATCGTCGTCGGCCAGCGCGTCGGTCATTGTCTGGATTTCAACCTCGCATTCGCCAATGGTCTGACTGGCCCAGACACGGGTTTCGCTGTCGATGGTTTGCAGGAACAGCTTGGTGTTGCAGCAGCCCAGCATGGCTTCGGCGATCTTCGGGCCGTAGCGGTGCTGCATCTGGCCCAGCGCCTGAAACGTCAGAATAACCGCCGCACCAAACTTGCGGCCTTCGGGAAGCAACCGCGCCAGATTATCGACGCGCGGCAAGTCGGCGAGTTCGTCGAGCACAAACCAGATTCGCCTATCGGGCGACGGGGGAAGCCCCAGCACGGCGCTGGCCGCGCATTCCAGCCAGCAAGCGAGCAAGGGCTTTGATGCTTCGAAATAGTCCTCTTTGCGGGGTACGAATATCCAAGGCTTTGCGCCTTTCCGCTTGTCCAGCCCGTGGATGAAATCCCTGAACGCGAAGGGCGTGCCACCGCTGCCATCAACCCGCAGAAACTGGATAAGGTCGGCGGCCTTGGCGAGCATGAACAGCACGCTGGCTGTGGCCCGGTCGGCGTCGTCGGCAAACGTCCGGGCCGAAGAACTGCCTGCCAGCCAGGTTTTCAGGTCGTCTTTGGTCCGGTCCTGCAACGCATGTAGCAGCGCGGGCAAGGTGGCGTTGCCTTCGCGCCAGAGTGCCCTGATCATGTTGGCGACAAGGATGCGGCTGGTGTCCAGCCACACGTCGCTGTCATGCTGGCCGATTTCGGTGATGAGCTGGTGAGCGATGCGGTCGGCGTCGGCGGGGTGGGCGATCTCGGCAAAAGGCGACCAATAGGCGCACCGGGCATCGAATGGGTTCAAGATCACGTCGCCGCGCTCGGGCCTGTAGTAATGTGCGACGAACTCGCCGCTCGTGTCATAGACCAAGGCAGCTTCGCCGCGCGCTTCGATGCCCTCGAGCATTTGACGCAAGGCGGTCGTCTTGCCGCTGCCGGTCGTGCCGATCATTGCCATGTGCCGAGTTTCCAGCCTGCGAGGTAGGGGGACAGTGCCGATGGTGAGCGCTCGGGTGTCAGCTTCGGTGGTGGTTAGCTTTCTCAGCGCCGCCTCGGTCGTCACCAAAGTTCCGGCAATCACTCGGTCTCGCAAAGCGCGCTCGCGCCGCTGGGCGATGGCTCCGCGCAACAGCAACAGGCTCGCTAGCCATCCACTAAAGCCAAGCGAGCCGCCCCATATTCCGTAAGCAAAGACGCTGTGCGCTGCGTTGCCGTAATAATGGTGGGCGACAACTGCGCGAGCCGGAACGGCATCTGCTTGGCCGTCCTGACTGATCGTGATCACCGGATCGACCACCGTTCCCTTGGCAAACCACAGTTTGGCGCTAGCGACAGCATATGTTCCCGCTGACTGCATCGCCTGCTGGTCCAAGGCCACATAGGGCGCTGCGACTGCGCCCATAGCAATGGATGCCAGCATAACACCTGCCTGCCGCCGAAAACGTGCAGCCTGATTGTTTCGGTTGTGGCGGCGCAAGGCATCAGCATGGGCGCGCCGGTCGTGAGACTGTTTCATTCCCGGCCCTCCTGCGCTCGCCTGCGCTGTCGGTCATAGGCCGCATTGATTTCGGCGGTGACGGCCTCATCGGTCGCGCGCGCGCCCAGCGCCGCATGGCGCGCATAGCAATAAGCTGCGCAAGCGGTGAACAATGCGCGGTCCAACATCCGCTCAACATCGACCATCCGCGTGCTGACCGATGCTAACTCGGTCACAATCTCGCGGGTGTCGATCTGGTTGCCTGCCTTGTTATCGATGGCCGCAAGGCCCGCGTCCACGACGCGAGCAAGCATCGCATATTCGCTCAATCCATAGCTCTTGGCGAACCCTGCAAGCGCGCGATGACGGGCGGGGGTGAGGCGCACGGTCTGGGCGCGGGAACTCATCGTCCCGCACCTGACGAGATGCTATTCGCCATCGCGAAAAATGGCTGAATTGCTCGGCTCTTGCGATCTGGACTTTGGCGAGATGCTATAAGCATCCCGCCAAACCCGCAGAAATTCGCCATGCACCCGTGCGTGAGGTGTGTATCTAAATTGCTGGCTCGATGCGTAGCATCGCAGCCCCTCAACATTGCCTTTTGGGTTGCCCGGTCAGTCATGGCCAAGTCCTTTCCGGCAGAGCGTGCAGAACGTGGCCGCAGCCTCATCCGCATCGTCAGCGTCAAGGTCAGAAGCGCCCTCCCGGTTTTTACTGGAGATCCAATCTGCGATGATGGCCTTGGCTTTCCTGTCGGCCTTTGCCCTGTCGTAATGCTCATCAATTGGCGGAAGAGATTGCAGGCTGTGCTCCCGGACCCATGACCGAATGACGCCTTCAATCGCCTGTTCCATCTGCTCGCGCAGCGCTTGCGCTTCGAATGGATCAAGGTGCGCGGTAACCCCGGGAGACAGGATCAACCCTCCAAGCGGAATCCAGTGCTTACCGGCAACTTGCGACGGCCCGTCAATCCGGCAACGGGAAATGGTGCCTTGGTGGGTGGCAAGCGGCGGTCGTTCTGCAATATGCCAACCGACAAGCGCAGTGCGATAGGCATCGCCGTCCTCGCCCTCGGCGAGCAGCTTGGTGATCAGCGGCGCGGCATAGCAGGCTATGCGATATTCGGCGGTGAATGACAGTTTGACCTTGCGGTTTTCCCAGATGAAATCGGCAAGCCGATCCATCACGCTGCGGAAAATGGACATAGGAAATCCTTTCGTGAAATCACGACTTTGTGGGTTTGTGATGGCATGGAGATCGCAGGCGCAGGTTGGCCGAACCGATTACCGGAACGGCATCAGCGGGCACCTTCGGCTCAGATGTCGGCCTTCGTCTGCGACAATCGCTTGATGGACTCGGTCGTCAGCAGAGTTCGCCTGGCGATCTTGATCGCATCGAGCCTGCCAGACTTTTGCAGGGAGTAGACCGACGACCG
>NZ_JBGTFM010000261.1:0-1540 GCF_041747255.1 Blastomonas sp.
AAGCCGAGGTCCAGATGGTCGATGATCAGAAGATCGCGGATTTCAAGCGAGCGGAGCATGATGAACCCGTAGGGTGCGTGATTGCACGCTCCTTACATCCATTCGCCCCGCACCACCTGCCGGTAAATGGTGCGCAGCCAGCCTTCGCCCTTGGCCTCGGGCGACAACCCGCGTCCGGTCAGCAGGCGGAAACTGTCGTCATAGAACGGGTTCGACTGGTAGTTATGGCCCAGAATCGCCGCCGCCGTCTGCGCCTCGTCCGTCAGGCCCAGCGCCAGATAGGCCTCCACCAGCCGGTGCAACGCCTCGGCGGTGTGGGTGGTGGTCTGGAAATCCTGCACGACCGTGCGGAACCGGTTGATCGAGGCCGAATACTGCCCGCGCTTGAGGTAATAGCGCCCGATTTCCATCTCTTTCGCGGCCAGATGATCGAAGGCAAGATCGAACTTCAACCGGGCCGAAGACGCATATTCGCTGTCGGGATATTCCTCGATCACCGCGCGCATGCTTTGCAGCGCCTGAAAGGTCAGGCCCTGGTCGCGGCCCACTTCGTCGATCTGGTCATAATAGGACAGGGCCAGCAGATATTTGGCATAGGCCGCATCCTCGTCACCGGGATAGGTGTCGAGGAAGCGTTGCGCGGAAGACCGCGCCTCCTCGTAATTCTTGGCGCGGTGCTGGCTGAACGCCTGCATGATCAGTGCCCGCTTGGCCCATTGCGAATAGGGATAAAGTCGTTCGACTTCCGAAAAGTAGCGAATCGCCTCGTCGGGCTTGGCTTCCGTTTCCCGCGCGATCTCGCCGCGCTTGAAGATCTCTTCGGCGGCCAGACTGTCGAGCGGGGCCTCGCTTGACCCGCCGCCCGAGCATCCGGCAAGCGCCACAACGATCATCGCTGCCCCGATGAGCCTGACGCCTGCCATTCTCCGCCTACCTCGTTTCCTGCTGAAGTTCGGCATCAGCCGCCTTCGTTCGCTTTGTCGTATCACACAAAAATCCGGGGCGCAAAACGCCTTTGCATCTTTGCCCGACACAGTGGCAGGAAGTCAGCAAAGCACCGGAATATCGCTGCGCACCACACCCACACCCGGGAGTTTGCAGCCGGTATGCTCGGCGCATGCGACGCTGCGCCAGGCCGTCGGGTCGGCGAAAAGTGCGCGCAGCAGACGGTTGGTCAAGGAATGCCCCGCCCTGATGCCAGTGTAGCGGCCCAGAACCGGTCCGCCCGCCAGAGCAAGATCGCCCAGTGCATCGAGCATCTTGTGCCGCACCGGTTCGTCGCTGTGGCGCAGCCCGCCTGGGCTCAGCACCCGGTCGCCTTCGAACACAACCGCATTTTCCAGATTGCCGCCCAACGCCAGACCATTCGCGCGCATCGCATCAACATCGGCCTGACGGCAGAAGGTGCGGCTGTCGCACAGCTCCCGCGCGAAGCTGCCGTTGTTCATGACCAGCGACCTGAACTGGTGGCCGATGGCCGCATCGACGAAGTCGATCTCGAAGTCGATCCTGAGCGTCTCGGCAGGCGAGATCGTGGCTG
>NZ_JBGTFM010000262.1:0-5565 GCF_041747255.1 Blastomonas sp.
CTGACCAGATCACAAGGCGATCTCTTTGCAACCTGATTGGTTTCAGACGATTGCAAATCGCAATGCCATCGAATAGGCTCCGCCGAGTACGCTAAGCCATTGATTTAATTTAACATAATCAATATTATCGCACTTTGTAAAATTCGTCTGATGCTGGGACAAAACGGCTGTACCTTGGCGATAGGTCGAACGGCGGGCTTTTCCAGTAGCCGACACTCATCCTCCATGTGGCCCGTCGCGTACAGCGACGCCAACTGGGCTGCTTGCCGCACGGCGGGTATCTGCGTTGTGGTAGACGATGTCGCCCACTAGGCGCTCGATCGCGTGGACCTACCGTAGCAGGCGGAACGCGCGATGGCGGCATTTCCCACGGCAACCATTAAGTTATTTGATTACAAAGGAAATTTCCTGATGTGGGATCAGTCACAAGAGACAATTCGGACAATCCAGGACCTACGCATCAAAGGGCAATAGACTAAAGCCAGCGAAAGAAGTGAGCAGCATTAGGCCTCTCCAGTGCATGCTCGGATGGCCATTCGGACAGCCGGGCCTAGGCATTTGCGCATTGGCAATTTGGTCGACCTTTTCCTGCGCGTAATCTTCAAAGGTTAGGCTACCTTGTTTGGTGCCTTGACGCCCTCGAATCCCGATCGGCAGTGTTTCGCGTAACGCATATTGGCGATCATCGCATCAACGTCCTCGATTCCGACCGGGCGGCTGAAGAAATAGCCCTGAATGTTCGAACATCCTTGCGCCCGCAAGGCTTCGAGCTGGTCGTTGTCCTCGACACCCTCGGCGATCGTTTCCATCCCAAGTGCCGACGCCAGCGCGGTGATCGCTCCGATGATCGCGCGCGAGCTGGCATCTGTGGCCAGATCGTTGACGAAGCTCTTGTCGATCTTGATCTTGTCGAACGGAAACGACCGCAGATAGTTGAGCGAGCTGTAACCCGTTCCGAAGTCGTCGAGTGCGATGCGGATGCCGCACTCGCGCAGCGCGTTGAGCATCGTGGTGGTTCGCTCGACATTGTCGATGAAGAGGGATTCGGTGACTTCCAGCTCCAGTCTGTCCGGTGCCAGCCCCGCCGCGTTCAGTGCCTGCATTACCATCAGGGGTAGGCCTGCGTTCTTGAACAGCACCGGCGACAAATTGACGGCGATCCGCACATTTGCGGGCCAGTGCCGCGCGCGCTGGCAGGCTTCCTTCAACACCCATTCGCTGATCGGGACGATCATACCGGTGTCTTCTGCCAGCGGAATGAATTCGGCAGGTGATATCAGGCCGCGCAGCGGATGCTGCCAGCGGATCAGCGCTTCAAAGCCCATCACCCGGTTCTGCTCCAGGCTGAACAGCGGCTGGTAGTTGAGGTGGAAGTGCCCATCGCGCACGGCTTCGCGCATGTCGATTTCCATCTGGTGGCGCTTGCGGGCTTCCAGGTCCATCGCCTGCTCGAAAAAGCACGAACAGTTCCGCCCCTCGTTCTTGGCACGGTACAGCGCAAGATCGGCATTCTTGATCAGCTCGTCCGGGGTATCGCCATCGTTGGGGGCCACCGCGATACCGATGCTCGAACTGGTCTCAAGCCGGTGCTCGGCCAGCTGAAACGCCGAATGGAAGACCGCGCTGACCCGGTCGGCAAGCAGCACCAGATTGGTGGCGGGATCGATCTGGTCGATCAGGATGGCAAATTCATCGCCCCCCTGGCGGCTGATCAGAGCACCGCCGATGGTGTCGCGCAGCCGGTCGGCAACGGCGCGCAGCAACTCATCGCCCACCGGGTGCCCCAGCGTGTCGTTGACTGCCTTGAAGTTGTCGAGATCGAAATACATCACAACGATGCGCTCGTCGCGGGCGCGGCGAGCCAGTGCGAATTCCAGCTGCTCGGCAAACAGCTTCCGGTTCGGCAGCCCGGTCAGTTCGTCGTGCAGCGCGATGTGGGTGATCCGCTCTTCACGCTGCTTGATCGAATCGACCATCGAGTTGAAGCTGTCGGCCAGCCTGCCGACTTCGTCCCGTGAGGTGATCGCCACCTTGTCGCGCGATCCGGCGCTGATCGCACGCGCGGCAAGGTCGAGCGCCGCGATCGGCCGGGTGATTCCGCGCGAGACGAACGCCCCGATAGCGCTCGACAGCAGCAGGCCGAGCCCGCTCAGCGCCATCAGCAGATATTTGATCGGTGCATATTGCTCCAGCGCGGCGCTCAGCGCGAAGCGCAGGACGAGTCGGGGCTTGAGACCGTCGTCGAGCGCGCGGATCGGTTTGGACCAATACAGCGTGCGTTCGCCGTTGATCCGCGCTTCCACGGGATTCTTGCCGCTGGCCTGTGCCAGGGATACGCCGCCAGGTAGCGTTCCGCCGTTGCGTATCCTTGCGGTCATGCCTGCGGGGGCGACGCCCGCCATGTCACCCATCGAAGCGGAATCAAGCGGGCGGGCAAGCACCAGCCAGCCTGCCAGATCGGGGATCATGATCGGCGCTGCGACCGCATTGTAAAAGCGACCGCCGACCTTGAAGACACCGCGATCGGCGCCGGAATCCATCGCCTGCCACAGCGCGTCCTGCTCTGCCACGAGCAACGGGGTGCCGGTACTGACGAAATCGCCCTGCAAGGGCACCATGATGGCGAGCGGCGCATCGGCCCGCACGCGCAGGCTCTCCAGCGCGCTGGCTATCGTCGGCTGGTCGCTGATCGCAAAGGCCTCGCGGAAGCCGAAGTCCGCCGCCAGCACATCTGCCGACGTGCGCATCTGGGCCGCCTGCAATTCCAGGATCTTGTCGAAGGTCGCCGCGCTGGTCGCCATCTCCCTGGTGGCGACGCCCTCGGCATAACGCTCGACACCGCCGGTGGCTACGACGATGAACGCGCCAAACGTCAGCGCGATGACGACCGCATACCAGACGGTGATGCGTGTCGAGAGCGAACGGAAGCGGGTCGATCCGGAGAGGCTGGCTAGCTTCATCGGCTGCTATTTGGCCGGTCGAAGGTCGACAGAGATTGCCCGGGATGTGGCCTGGCCAACCGCCAGCGTGATTGTCTCCACCTGCTCGCCGGTGCGGCTGCGCATGGCCGGGTGCCACACCCTGACGGTCGCCGTGCCGCCGGGAAGCTGGGCGATCTTTACCTGGCCGTTGTGATCGGTCTTGGCGGCATAGGGGGTGTCGACCACCTTGATGTAGCCGCGCATCGAATCATGGATCTTGCAGCCCAGCGCGACATTGCCCGGCACCGCAAAGGTATGGGTTCGGGTCTCGTCACGACCATAAAGCTGGATGTCGATCTTGGCGGCCTTGGAGAAGCTGTAAATGCTGTGGCGCACCTTATCGAGATTGGGGAAGCGCACCGTGGCACCGGCGGGCACTATCAGCGTGCCGGGGCTGAACGCGATATTCGACTGCGCCATGTCGTTCTTCCAGCCAAAGCGGATCGGTCCGCTGGCACCTCCGGCCTTCGGGTAGACCATCACCACTGCATCCCTGACCGGCATGCCATTGGCCTGCTTGACGCTGACCGCAAGCGAGGCGGGACCAGCGGCGTGAGAACCCGTGACCGAGAGCAGGGGAATGACGGCAGGAGCTGCCATGAACGCTGCGAGGGCGAGGCGAGGACGACTGAGCATGATGCCAGGACTAGCTTGATCTGGTTAACAAACGCTCGCCGCAAAGCGTGATTTTACAGGTAATCCCGCCAATTTTTGGAGATGGGCTGTTTTTGCATTTTGGATCCATGGCGGGGCAATATGCTTAACGGTTGATTAGGCAGTGACAGGTTACCAGAAAGCATGCTCGGTTTTCCTTCCCCTCGTCCGGCCACCAGCCTGGTCATGTTCGCCGCTCTCGCCCTCGCTCTTGAGCCGGCCCATGCGCAGGAATTGCGCAACGGCGGCAAGCTTCTGCTCACCAACGGTGTCAGCACCATTGAGGGTGCCGGCGGTGGTGGACTTGCCACCTGGAGCGCCATCGCCGGCAATGCCACGCAGGAGGGCATCGGCGGATCGGTGCATGGTACCGTAATCGAACTGCCCGACTATAACTGGACGAGCCATGGCGTCTCGCTGGGCTTTTTCGATCGGGTCGAACTCAGCTATGCCCGGCAGAACCTCGATACGATCGATATCGGCGCGGCGCTGGGGCTGGGACGCGGTTATACGCTCAACCAGGACGTGTTCGGCGCAAAGCTCAGGCTCGCAGGCGATGTCGTCTATGGCGATGCGCTGATGCCGCAGATCGCCATCGGCGTGCAGCACAAAAGATCGAGCGATTCCGCAGTTGTCGCCGCGGTCGGCGGTGCATCCCCCAACGGCACCGATGTCTATATCAGCGCGACCAAGCTGTTCCTGTCGCAAAGCCTGCTGGCCAACGCCACCGTGCGGTTCACCAAGGCCAACCAGAACGGCCTGCTGGGCTTTGGAAGCGCGACCCAAAACGATCCCAAGCCGCAGTTCGAAGGATCGCTTGCCTACCAGTTCTCGCGGCGGTTCGTCGTCGGCGGCGAATATCGCACCAAGCCCGACAATCTAGGGATCGCGCGCGAGGACGACTGGGTCGATCTGTTCGCCGCTTATGCGCTGACCCGCAACGTCACGGTGACAGCGGCGTATGTCGATCTCGGGAGCATCGCGACCGCCGACAACCAGCGCGGCGCCTTCCTGTCGCTGCAGGCGGCGTTTTGAGTTTCCGGACGGGGATACCGACATGATCAGCAACGTTTTTGCCCTCGCTCTGGTCGCGCTGCAGGATATGCAAACCGAGCCCGGACCCGAGCCCGAAGTGACCGAAGAAGCCGCGCTCGCGCCGGAACCTCAGCGCGATCCTGTGACCGGCGAACTCCCGATCGATCCGTATGAAATGTCGAACGCGCACGCAGGCGCCGCGCCATTTGCCGGCACTGGGATGCGCGATGCTTTTCATGGCCAGGACGGCATCCGCCGCATCGTGGACAACATGGTCGATCGCGCGACAGCCGACCCCCGAATTTCCGAAATCTTCGTCTCGCACGATTTGGTCCGCCTGCGCCGCACACTGTTCGAACAGTTCTGCTACATCCTCAACGCCGGATGCGATTACTCCGGGCGCGACATGGCCTCTTCACACAAAGATTTGGGCGTTCAGATCGATGACCTAAACGTGCTGGTCGAGAACCTTCAGGCGGCGATGGCGGTCGAGAGAGTGAGCTTCGCTGCACAGAACCGCCTGCTCTCCAAACTTGCCCCGATGAATCGAGATGTGGTGACGCGCTGAAGCTCACCGCAGTAATGTAAACATCAGAACATTTCCCGGTTTCAAGACTGTCCGCAGATGGAAAGAGGGGTGATAGCGCTGAATGACTGAATTAAGGGCGCCATGGCGACCGTCCGCTTTGAAGTGCCTATCGGCAGCTTACGGCAGGATAGGACATTTAAAGTAGTTTACGAGAATGACCGACGTTGGGTCGACTGCTGCCGGACGCGAATGCCGGATCGTGGGACATTACTGCCGTTCGCAAGCGATCCGTCGAACAGCAGGTTTCGCCAGGATTGGACGACCACGGCAGATTCAGGCACTGACAGAGCGATGCAGACCGGTCCG
>NZ_JBGTFM010000263.1:0-7665 GCF_041747255.1 Blastomonas sp.
CGAGGCAAGGCGGCGCAGGCTGCCTGATGCGCGACGTGTGGCGGGTGGCGGCTAACCCACCTTCTGCAGTCGCCCGTGCAGGTAATTACCATCGAACCCGGCAATTTGGGCCAGTTTAACCGGGTCGATGATGTTCAGTGAACCGGCATTCAGTTCCATGACCTTGGCCAGTCGCAATTTCTTGAGCACGCGGTTGACATGGACCGGGGTGAGGCCGACGGCATCGGCCAGGACGATCTGGGTCAGCGGCATCTCGCACTGGTCGTCGCTTGCCAGCCCGATGTTGCGCATGCGGATATAGAGTTCGCACATCAGATGTGCGACGCGCTCTTCGCTCTTGCGCCGCCCCATGCTGACAATCCAGGCGCGCAGCACCCCTTGATCGACCAGCTGCGACCACCAGAACGCTTGGGTAATCGTCGGCCGCGCTTCGACCAGAGCCTCCATCTGCGCGCGTGGCAGCGATGCGATTTTGGCGTTGGTCAGCGTCACGACGTTGTGGTCCATCGCTTTCAACACCGCGATATGGACGTCGCAAAAGTCGCCCGGCATCAAAAACGCCAGAATCTGACGCCCGCCATCGGGCAGCATCTTGTATCCGAACGCCCAGCCTTCCAGCATCACGAACACCGGATCGGGCGGGTCGCCCTCCCTTATCAAGTGGTGTCCAGCCGGCACCTCGCGCACCGTACGGCACGATTCCTTCAGCAACGCAACATCCGCGTCGCTGAGCGGGGCATAACCGCGCAGGCGTTCAACAAAGGCATTCGACATGAAGACACTCCTGCCTTCGGCGTAACTTGCGGGTCAAATCATGACATTAACCTTGGTTACGTTTGCCGGGGTGAAAACAGTTTATAACACGATTACTGTCGGCACGCGAACCCAGGCGTCGGCAGCAGAGAGATGAGAGTTCGCTCTCGCCTGGTCGCAAAATCGGCAGAACCATGAACGACGTACCCTTTAAGAGCATGCCCATCACGTCCTTAGCTGGCGGACTGGAGCCCGACGCACATGGTCAGGCGGCGCTGCTTCTGGCCGAAAGCATTTTGCACGCTCTGGTTGAGACCAAAGTCCTTTCGGTCGATGGCGCGCTTTCTGTGATCCAGACGACGTGCGAGGTGAAGGTTGAGGTTGCCGAGCGAATCGGAGAGTCGAATGGCCGGATGCAGGAATCGCTCGAGTTGCTCAGGGCGATCTTCGCCAGCTTTGAAGTCGACAAGCAGTAATCTGATTGAAAATAATCGTCCGGACTAATCGGGATCAACAACGCCGGCCTCCAGATATGCGATCTCATTGACAGGCACAATTTACGGGAGTCGTTCGATGCGCTTCAGTCCACTTGAACCCGCCACGACCAGAGAGAATCCATGCAAGATTGCGCTTGAGGCAAGGATGCTGGAGCTGTTTGCCCCGGCCAATGCGAGGACCGGCGATTTGGCGGCCGCCAATGGCATCCAGAACGCTTCGTTGTGGCGGTCTGACGCCATCCATCGCGCGCGCAATCTTGCCCAGCTTACCCACTCGCTCGCCAACCTGTCCGAACACCCTTCGCGTCGCTGGCTGCCTGACACCCTGGTTGTGCAGACCCGCAGCCTCGCCCGTGCTTATGAGGAACTCGGCGCGGAATGTGACCAGACCGAGCTGGTGCCGTGCGTGCCGTTGCTGACCGAGATCGCCACCCGGCTGCCGCTGATTTTCGCCATCGCGCGAAATCTCGCCGCTGTGGTCGACACACAGCCGGTCACTTTGGTGCCCGACATGCGCCGCGCGCTGATATTGATGTGCAGCGAGCTGATCATCAACACCCTGAAATATGGCTATCCCGACGGCGCGGGAGGTGTCATTCGGGTCAGCCTGACCAACGAGCCCGCAGGCGTGCGCTTGATCGTCGAAGATGACGGCGTCGGCGCTGCGAGCGCCGCCATGGCCGGGCAGGGCAGCGCACTGCTCGAACAGCTGGGCGATATCATGGGCGCATCCTTGACCAGAAGCCCGGGCGACAACAGCCAGGGCTATCGGGTCAGCGCGCAAATTGAGACAATAGCCGCGCACCCTGCTTAAGCCGGCATCGCCGCGCCAAACCCTTGTCAGGCGGTCGCCGATGCGCGATTGTGGCTTGGCAGGAGGTGATGCGATGGATCGTCAGCAGGCACGAGCCGACATCGGGCAGGCAGTGATCCATACCCACGCCACCGACGGCAAGGCGATCTGCATCCGTACCATCCGCCACAGCGACGAGAAGCGAATGCGCGAGGGCATTGCCCGGCTCTCGGAGACATCGCGTTATCTCAGGTTTTTTTCGGCGCAGCCCATGCCGTCCGACAAGGTCATTGAACAGCTGCTTGATGTCGATGGCAGCGATCATATCGCCTGGGGAGCGATTCACATGGATGGTGCGAACAGCCCGGCCATCGGCGCAGTTCATGCAATCAGAGATGAAAATGACCCCCGCATCGGGGAGTATTCGGTCGCGATCGTTGATGATTATCACAGTATCGGCATTGGCCGGATGCTGACCACGGTGTTGCTCATCAACTGCGCGGCTCAGGGGATTGGCACACTCAATATCCAGATGCTGGCAGAAAACCGGGGTGCGATCCAGTTCATCAAATCCATCGGTGGTGAGATGGATCAATGGGAAGCGGCGGTCTGCAATTTGACGCTGGATGTCCGCGCGGCGCTCGCTGCGATCGCAGCCAAGCCCCCGGTGGAGGGCATCACCGAGATATTCGCGGTGCTGGGCAGCTATATTCCGCGCTAAGCCTTGGGATCGAGCGATTGTGCAACCTCGGCAGTTTTGCTGCCGGGCAAGACGATCATGACCAGTATGAACAGCGCGAAGCCCAGGCAGATGACATTGGGGATGATCAGCGTCCAATCGCTTTTGAGATAGCCGAAGGTCGACCATGCGGCGAACGCCAGTGTGGTCAGCGCGAACATGCCGGCCGACAGCCCTTCGGTTGACCGGGCCTGGATGATCTTCCAGGCCTGGGGTGTAAAGCTGGCGACCGAAGCTATCGCGCCGGTGGTTCCTGCAATGGCGATCCAGTCCATATACTATCCTGATTTTGGCCCTGTTTCCTGCCCTGATTCTGGCTGCAATTCTTGCAGTGCGAAGAGCGATGCAACGCGTCACATTGCGCTTGGTCGCAAAAATAATTGCGGTGTTGACATAGGTCATAACGCAGCCGGCAGCAGGCAGGCTTCAATCGAAAATGTTGCGGAACATAACGTCAGTCCCGCCGTAGAGGGTGTGTTCAATCAGAACCCCAGGAGAGATGTTATGAATGAGAATATTGTGTCGAGCGTGTTTGACAGCCGCGAAGAAGCCGAACGTGCCATGATGGAATTGCGCTCGGCCGGTGTTCAGGACAACGCGATCTCAATCATCGCCCAGCAAGACGGCAAGCACACTGCGACCGACGGCAGCGGCGAAGAAGAAGCATCTGATGTCATCGGCAAAACCGCGCTTGGCGCAGGTGTCGGCGCGCTGCTGGGTATTGCGGCGCTCGCGATTCCGGGTGTTGGCCCGTTCATCGCTGCCGGTGCGATCGCTGAAGCCGCAGTTGGCGGCGCCGCGATCACCGGTACCGCGATCGGTGCGGCTGCTGGCGGGCTGACCAGCCTGTTGAGCAACCATGGCGTGAGCAGTGAAGATGCGGGCTATTTTGAAGAGCGGATCAACCAGGGCGGCGTGTTCGTCTCGGTCGATACCAGCACTGCGGGTATCTCGGCTGAGGCTGCCAGCGATATCCTTTATCGCGCTGGCGGACACAGCACCAGTCGCTCCAAGATGGTGGCTACGGCCTGATCAAGACCGTATGCCCACCCGCAAGGGCTTGGGCATTGGTTGTCAAAGTCAAGGAAAGGGGGGCCGGCTGGCTCCCCTTTTTTGCGTATGCATTGTGCCACCGGCGCGATATCTAACATGTTGTAAATTCATGCTATGTAGCTGCAAAAGCTGCGACCCCGTTGCGCGCAGTTATTGGCAGGACGGAGCGACAGGCGATAACAATGGACGGCCCTTTACCAAGCGCACCACGCAACGACCGCGCGAAGGTGGACTGGTTCCGACAGGAGTTAGGCCCGTTCGTGGTGGCGGCTGAAGCCACGCAGATGCCGATGATCTTTACCGACGCGCAACTGGCCAACGACCCTGTGGTGTTCGCCAATGATGCCTTTCTCGATCTGATCGGCTTTGGTCGCAGCGATCTGCTGGGCGTACCGCTCCATCGCGTGCTTGGCGAAATCACCGATTCCAGCACCGTGGTCTCGATCCAGCAGGAGATGCGCGCCGGGGGAAGCGGCACGTGGGACATGCAATGCCGCCGCGCCGATGCAACCGAATTCCTGGCAGCGGTATTCCTCAGCCCGGTGCACGACGGGCAGGGCACCATTCGCCAGCACATGTTCTCGTTCATCGAATTGGGCGGTCATGTCGAGCGGCTGCTCGACCATCGCAATGAAATGCATGCACTGTATGAACAGGCACCTGGCTTTATCGCGACGACCAGCGGCCCCGATCACCGGTTCAGCTTTGCCAATAGCTCATACAAGCGCTTTGTCGCCAAGGACGAGCTTGAGGGTTTGACGGTCGCCGAAGCGCTTCCGGAAATCGTGGACCAGGGCCTGATCGAGTTGCTGGATGAAGTGTATCGCACTGGCGAGCCGTTTGTCGGCAAGGCCCAGCCGATACGGATTTTCGACCCCGCCACGGGCAATACCGAGGTTCGCTATTGCGATTTTGTATATCAGGCGGTCCGCGATGCTAAGCACCGCATCACTGGGCTGTTTTGTGAGGGCTATGATGTCACCGCCCAGCAAAAAGCCGCCGACCAATTGTCGCTGTTGCAGGCAGAGCTGATCCACGTCTCGCGTGTCAACGCGATGGGCACCATGGCGACGACGCTGGCGCACGAGCTCAATCAGCCGCTGGCCGCGATCACCAACTATACCGCCGGGGTCAAACGTCTGGTCGATCCGGAGATGCCGCATGCCGTGCGGATGATGCATGCATTGCACGGCATTGAGGAGGCGGCGCGGCGTGCGTCCGACATCATCCGCAACCTGCGTGAGTTAACCCAGCGGCGCGAACCGGCCCGTGCCACATTCGATCTTCAACTGGCGGTCGCCGAATGCGTGCGGCTGGTACAGGCGACCGTGCCGCCCACGGTGCAGATCACGGAAGACATCGCAGACGATATGACGATGGCGGCGGACCGGGTGCAGATTGAGCAGGTGATCATCAATCTGCTGCGCAACGCCTGCGACGCAGTGCAGGGATCGCCGCGCCAGCTGGTCTCGGTGGTGGCGAAGGAGACTGACGGCAAGCTGCTGGTGCGCGTGATCGACAGTGGCCCGGGCGTCCAAGCCCATGCCGCCGAGGGCATTTTTACCTGGGGCGAATCGTCCAAGGACAGCGGCATGGGGCTTGGCCTGTCGATCTGCCGCACGATTGTCGAAGCGCACGGCGGCCGCATCTGGCTCGAATCGAGCGATGCGTCAGGCTCCGAGTTCTGTTTTTCGATACCGCAGGCCGTGCCCGCGACGCCATAACCTATGGGTCAGTGAACGTGCGAAGGATCGGTGAACTCGCGCATCAGATCGGTCAGCCAGTCGGCGGCGCGGGCCTGTTCTGCCGGGGACGGATCGTTGAGCAGGCGCGTCACATGCCGGGCGACGAACTGCGATGGGCCGAAATACGCCATGCTCCAGTCGGCAAATCGCCGTTCGGCCAAAGCGCTGCGATCAACCACCAGCATTTGATCATGCCGGGGGTCTTTGCGAATATTGGCCAGCAGATCATCTATCGCGTCGGCTGTGCCTTCCAGCACCTGCGCGAAATGCGTGCCGGTGAACAGCAAGGCACCGGTCAGGCCAACTGGCGGATTGCACGCAACAGCGGTGGCCACGATACGCCCGACGACCCGCTCAGCCTCGGCTGCCGGAATCGTGCTGCGACTGATATATAACACTGATGTCAATGCCATGCTGAGCTCCTATTGTTGATAGGCAGGGGCGAGATTGAACATGTTATCATGCGACAGCCTTTTTCGCATAACGGTTGATGATCGAGGGCACCTGCTTGGCGGCGTGCGCCCTGCTGTAGAGGAAACCCTGACCGATGTTGCAGCCGTGTGATGCAACAAACCGCGCCTGCCCGGCGGTTTCTATGCCTTCGGCCACCGTCGCAATGCCCAGGCTGTGACCAAGTGCGATCAGTGCACGCACGATCGCCGTGTCGTCAGGGTTCTTGCCGATCCCCGCGACAAACGAGCGGTCGATTTTGAGCACGTCGACGGGGAATTGCTTGAGGTGCGTCAGCGAGGCATAGCCCGTACCGAAATCATCGAGCGCGATGCGGATGCCATGTTCGCTGAGCAAGGACAGCGCCCGCGCGACGTGATGCGCACCGCGGCCCAGGAACACGCCTTCGGTCACCTCGACCTCGATCAGACCCGGTTGCAAGCCATGTTCCTTGATGCGGCTGATCAGGCGTTCGGCAAAATCGTTGGTCTGGAAATCAGCGGCGCAAGTGTTGATCGCGACATGGCCAAAGTCCAGCCCACGATCAACCCAGTCGCGCATGTCGCCAAGCACGTGGGAGAGCATCTGGCGACTGATTGCCGCGGCCAGTTCCCGGTCCGCAAAGGCCAGTTCGAACATCTCGGGCAACACCGGCATACCATCGATGATATTGCAGCGGACCAAAGCCTCAAATCCGATCAGCGCGCCGGTCGCGAGATCGATCTTGGGCTGATAATGCGGCACGATGCAATGGCCTTCAATCGCCTGCCTTGCGATCCGCAGCATCTGCGTGTCGCGCGCGAATTCCTCGCCCATGCTGGGGCGGAACATCTCGATGCAACCGCGTGATTGCTTTGCTTCTGCCAGCGCCAGATCACTGCATTTGGTGAGCTCCTCGGGCGTGTCAGCGTGGTCGGGGTAGATCGCGAGACCGATGCTGGCACGGCAGTCGATCTGCCGCCCATTATGCTCCATCGGTCTGTGTAGGCGTTCGTTGAGCGAACGGCTGATGGCGTCAATCTCCTCGTCGCGTTTGATCCCATGCAGCACCACGCCAAATTCATCACCGCCCAGCCGGGCGACCGTATCGCTGGCGCGCATCACCGTGCGCAGCCGTTTGGCAAAGCTGCACAGCAGGGCATCACCCACGTCATGGCCAAGCGAATCATTGATCTGCTTGAAATGGTCGACATCGATCAGCATCACGGCGGCGCGGGTGCCATCACGCTCGGCATCGCGGATCGCGGCGATCAGGCGCTTGTTGAACACGCCCCGGTGCGGCAATCCTGTCAGCTCGTCATGCTCTGCGACATGACGCAGTTCCTTTGACAGCGCGGTCTGCGCCTCAACCTGCGCCTCACGCTCAATGATCGACCGCCGCAGTTCGAGCAGCGATTCCACCTGCGCTGCCAGCACACGCAACGTAACCTGCTGGTCTTCGGTCAGTCCCTGCTGGCGCGGGGCGGGATCGAACACGCACAATGATGCAATCGGCGTACCGTCGGCTGCAAGAATCCGCATTCCAGCGTAAAACCGGATATACGGCGCGCCGGTGACAAGCGGATTACGCGCAAACAGCGGGTCCAAATGGGCATCGTTGACCACGTAAATATCATCTGCGCCGATGGCATGGGT